>CAZKCJ010000031.1:1535-8325 GCA_964550885.1 uncultured Rubrivivax sp.
CGCGCGCTGGGTGAACGCTGGCTGGGCTTCAACCCCTTCCACATCTGGCTGTTCACGCGCGCGACCCTGGGCTGCCTGCTCGAGCAGGCCGGATTCCAGGTGGTCGAGGCCTGCACCTACACCAACGATGACCCGCCGCAGCGCGGGCCCGCCGACGGCCTGCGGGACGCGGCCCGCACGGTGCTGCGCGCCAGCCGCCTGCTGGGCCCGATGCGGCGGGCGCGGGACCGCCTGGTGAGCGCCGAGGCCCTGCCGGTCACCGCGCAGCGGCTGCAGGCCAGCGCGGCGCAGCCGCTGGACGCCTACCTCGATACGCCGGATGCGCGCTCGGCGCGCCGCTCGTCCTGCCGCGGCGACAACCTCGTCGTCATCGCGCGCCGACGCAGTCGAGGCCCGTGATGAACGCCGCTGCCCGATCCACCTACTTGAACGAACCCGGCCTGGCGGTGCTCGGCAAGCGGCTCGCCGACATCGCGGTGGTGCTCGCGGCTGCCTTCCTTGCCGCCGAGTTGGTCTACCGCGAAGGCGGTCATAGCCCGCACCTGCGCGAGGCGGTGCTGGCAGCGATGGTCGCGATGCTGCTGCTGTGGGAGCAGACCGGCCTGTACCTGGCCACCCGCAGCACCCGGCTGCTTGCCGAGGTGGAAGTCCTGTCCGCCGGCTGGCTCGCGGGCCTGGCGGTGGCCACCGCGTACGAGTGGTATCGCGATCGACTGGACGGTCCGGAGCTGCAGTTCCTCGCCTTCTGGCTGATGGCGGGCTGGATGTCGGCGGTCGGGCTGCGGGTGGTCGCCCGCGCGGTGATGGGGGCCTTGCGCCGGCGCGGCTACAACCTGCGCCGGGTGGTGATCGCCGTGGCCAGCGATCTCGGCCAGCAGGTCGCCCGGCAGCTGCAGGAGCGTCCGGACGCCGGCATCGAGGTGGTCGGCTTCTTCGACGACCGTGACCCCGAGCGCGTACGCAGCGCCGATGGCCCGCCCGTGCTCGGCCGCATCGACGCGATGGCCGAGTACGCCGCGCAGCACCACGTCGACGAGGTCTGGATCGCGCTGCCCTTCCGGGCCGAGGACCGGGTGCGCGACATCCTGGCAGCGATGCGCCACAGCACCGCCGATGTCTGCCTGGTGCCGGACGTGTTCCAGTTCTTCGTGCTGAACCAGTCGCTCGGACAGGTGGCCGGCATGCCGCTGCTGGCCTTGAACGCCACGCCGCTGAACGGCGTGAACCGCCTGGTCAAGGCGATCGAGGACCGGGTGCTCGCGGCCTTGATCCTGCTGCTGGCCAGCCCGGTGATGCTGGCGGTGGCGATCGCGATCCGGCTGGATTCGCCCGGCCCGGTGCTGTTCCGGCAACGCCGCCACGGCCTGCACGACGAGCCCATCGAGATGTTCAAGTTCCGCACGATGCGGCCGCACGTCCAGCCGCCGGGCACCTACACGCTGGCCACGCGCGGCGACAAGCGCGTGACCGCGGTCGGTGCCTACCTGCGCCGCACCAGCCTCGATGAGCTGCCGCAGTTCTTCAACGTGCTGCGCGGCGAGATGTCGATCGTCGGGCCGCGCCCGTATCCGGTCGAGATCAACAACGAATACAAGGACGTGGTCGACCGCTACATGCTGCGGCACAAGGTCAAGCCGGGGATCACCGGCTGGGCCCAGGTGAACGGGCTGCGCGGTGCGCTGGACAGCCCGGACAAGATGGAGCGGCGGGTGATGCACGACCTGTACTACATCGAGCACTGGTCGCTGTGGTTCGACCTGAAGATCATCGGCCTGACGGTTCTCAGGGGCTTCACGCACGAGAACGCGTACTAGTGCAGTGTTCCACGCTATGCAGCACATAAAACCGCGCCTTTGCCGCCCTGGCGTCGTTGCAAATCCTCGCGATGCCACTGGGCATCGCTGCGGTTTGCGCCTAGCCAGGACGACAAATCCATCGGTTTTCTTAAGTGCTGCACAGAGTGGAACACTGCACTAGCACGCCCGCCGCGATGACCAGACCCGAGGCGCGATCCAACGACCACCGCCGCGTGCTGCTGGTCGGCGTGAGCAGCTGCTTCGGCCCCGAACTCGCGCAGCGCTTCGTCGCCGGCGGCGCGCAGTTGCTGGCCACCACGCGCAGCGGCAGCGCGCACGGGCTGCCCGAAGGGGTGCTGCTGGCGCCGCTGGACCTGACGCAGACGCAGTCGCTGGACGCTTTCGCCAACGAGGTGGTGCCACGCTTCGGCAGCCTGGACGTGGTGGTCTTCATGGCCGGCTTGCTGCCGGGCAAGACGCTCGCGGCCTACGACGACGAACTGCAGCAGGCGGTGCTGGCCGTCAACTTCGGCGGCCAGGCGGCGCTGCTGCGGCGCCTGCTGCCGAGCCTGGCGCACGGCGCGCAGGTGTGGATGGTGTCGTCGATCTCGGGCGAGCGCGGCAGCTTCGATCCGGTCTACGCCGCGTCCAAGGCGGCGCTGATCGGCTTCGTCAAGTCGCTGGCGACCTGGCTGGCGCCGGGGCTGCGCGCCAACGCGCTCGCGCCGGCGCTGATCGAAGGCAGCCGCATGCACGCGCAGATGGCACCGCAGCGGCGCGAGTACCACCGCAGCACCACGCCCACCGGCCGGCTGACCACGCCGCAGGAGGTGGCCGCGGCGCTGTTCGAGCTCTGCGGCCCGGCGTGGGCCAACCTGAACGGCCAGGTCATCCGCATCAACGGGGGCGCGCATGTCTAGCAGGCGAACGGTGGCGATCATCGGCTGCGGTGCCTTCGGTGCGATGGCGGCGCTGCGCTTGGCCGCGCGGGGCATGGCCGTCACCGTCTTCGAGCGTCGCGAACAACCGCTGCTGGGGGCCTCGTACAACAACCAGAACCGGCTGCACCTGGGCTTTCACTACCCGCGCGACGACGAGACGGCGCGGCAGAGCATCCGCGGTTTCGAGCGCTTCCGGCGCGAGTTCGAGCCCTGCATCCTGGGCGGCTTCCCGAACGCCTACTTCGTCGCCAGCGAGGCTTCGCTGGTCACGCCGCCGCAGTACCTGGCGTTCTGCACGCGCATGGGCCTGCGCTTCGAGCGCATCGACCCGGCGGCCTACGACCCGACGGTCCAGGGGGTGGACCTGGGGGTGCTCACCGACGAGGTGGTGTACGACAGCGCGATCCTCGCGCAGCTGATCCTGCAGCGGCTGCGGGCGGCGCGGATCGAGCCCTGCTTCAACGCGCCGGTGGATCGACTCGAGCGGCGTGGCGCGGGCTTCCGGCTGTGGGTCGAGGGCGCGCCGGCGCGCGACTTCGACGCGGTCGTCAACTGCACCTACGCGGAGGTCAACACGCTGACCGACCAGCTCGGCCACCCGGTGCAGGCCTACCAGTACGAGTACACGATGGTGCCGATCATCGAATGGGCGCACCCGCCGGTGGGCGTGTCGATCATGGACGGCGCGTTCATGACCGTGCTGCCCTTCGGCCGCACCGGCGCCTACCTGCTGTACCACGTCGCCCACTCGGTGATCGCCGAGCACGTGGGGCCGCACATGCCGCCGTCCTGGCGCAACCCGGCCGACGCGCCGGCGCGTGGCCTCGACGGCATCCGCAAGTTCGAGCAGATCCGCGCGGCCTGCACGCGCTTCGTGCCGGCGCTGGCGTCGGCGCGGCTGAAGGGCTTCCTCGAAGGGCCGCGGATGGTGCTGGCCAACCAGCACCGCACCGACACCCGCCCGTCGATCGTGCGCCAGCACGAGCCGGGTTACATCACGGCCTTCACCGGCAAGATCGACCACTGCGTGTGGGTGGCCGACGAGGTGGCCGCGGCGCTGTGCGCCGAGCCAGTCGCGGATACGCAGTGAGCCGGCTTTCACCCCGCCTCGCCGCCGGACCGCGTCCACCGCGGCTGCCGGTCAACGCCGCTGCGGCCTTCCTGGCCACCGCCGCGCAGACCCTGTTCGTGCTGGCCACCTACGGCTACCTGGTGCGGGTGGTCGGCGCGGAAGCGGTGGGCCTGTGGGTCTCGCTGGTGGCCGCTGGCATGCTGGCCTGCGTCGCCGATCTGGGGTTGAGCCATGCGCTGATATGGCAGTTGGCGCTGGCCATGCGCGACGGGACGCCGGCCACTGCCGAGCAACCGCTGGCAGCCGTCGAGACCATCGTGACGACGGTGGCGGCGGCGACCGGTGTGGCGCTGCTACTGGCGTGGGCGAGCTTCCCATGGTGGGGCGGCTGGGTCTCGACTGCGGCCACCACTGCCCAGGCGCAAGCGTGGCTGGTCTTCGTGCTGGTCGGGTTGTGGCTGAACCGGGTGGCCGATGCGCTGGCCGGCGCCTTGGACGGCCAGCAGCGCTTCGTCGAGCGCAGCCTGGTTTCGGCGGCGGCGCTGCTGTGCGGGCTGCTGCTCGCGATCGCGGTCGCGCCGCGCTGGGGCATGGACGGCTTCGCGCTGGTCTTCGTGCTCCAGTACGCGCTGCAGCTGGCCGGCTTCGCGCTGCTGCTGCGCCGGCCCGGCCCGGGGCCGCGGTGGTGGCGGCCGCGGCTGCGCCGGTCGGTGCTGCGCGACGCGCTGCGCTACGGGCTGTCGGTGCAGGTGCTCGTGATGTGCTATCTGGTGATCGAGAGCGCGGTCAAGCTCGCGCTGGCCGGCAGAGGCAGCCTGGCCGAAGTCGCCTACTTCGACCTGGCCTTCCGCATCGGCAAGGGGGTGCGCGGCCTGCTGGCCTCGGCGCTGCGAGTGCTGGTGCCTCGGCTGGCGTCCGAGACCAGCGCTGCCAACCAGACCGTGCAGCGCGACCGCGCCTACGCCACCTCCTTTGCCGCGCTGCTGCTGTTCGCGCTGCCGATCTACGCCGGAATCGTCGCAGCCGCGCAGCCGCTGTCGCAGCTGCTGGTGGGCCGCAGCGAGCCGGCCTTCGCTGCGGCGCTGGCTGCGTCGCTGGCCGCGTGGGCCGGCTACAACCTCACCGACCCGGCCCTGAACCTGTCGCTGGCCAGTGGCCGGATGCGCTGGCCGGTGCTCGGCCATCTGCTGGCCCTGGCGCTGGTGCTGGGCGTGGTGTTCCTGCGCGGGCCGCAAGCACCGGCGACCGGCGGCTTAGGGATATACGCGCAGCTGACGCTGGCGATACTGGCCGGATGCTCGGCCACCCTGATCGGCATCCACCGCAGCGAGCGCGCGGCCTGGTCGCTGCTGCGTCCGCTGCCGACGCTGGCGGCGCTGGCCGGCGCTGCGGTGGTCGGTGCACTCGGCCCGGCGCTGCCCGCGCTGCTGCCGGACTGGCCGGCGGCAACGCACTGGGCGGTGGCCGGCAGTGTGTGGGCCGGATACACGGCCGCGCTGTGGTGGCTGAGCCCGGCAGGCTGCGAGGTTCGCGGCGCCTTGCTGGCGGGCATCGCGCGCAAGGCGTCCACCCGTAGACCGGCAAGCGCCGGCTGAGCCCGACGACCCGCTCGTCCACCCCGCATCGAAGCGAAGGCACCGATCATGAAGACGAACACGATCCTGATCACCGGCGCCGCCGGTTTCATCGGCTCCATGCTCGGGCAGCGGCTGGCCGCGGGCAACGAGGACGGCAGCACGCGGCTGATCCTGCAGTACCACCAGTCCAACCCGCTGCGCAAACCGCACCAGCCCGACGTGCTCACCGTGCGCGGCAGCCTGAACGACTACACCTTCATGTCGGACCTGATCAGCCGCTACGAGATCAACACGATCTACCACTTCGCGTCCAACTCGATCGTGCGCAAGTGCGCGAACGACCCGATGAACGCGTACCTGACCAACGTGATGGGCACGGTCACGCTGCTCGAGGCGGTGCGCAACGCGGGCGTCAACACGGTCGAGCGCATCGTCATGTTCACGTCCGACAAGGTCTATGGCCACGCGCTGCCGCCCTACAACGAGGCGACCGCGTTCGTGCCCAAGTTCACCTACGAGTCCACCAAGGCCTGCCAGGACATCGTCGCGCAGAACTACCTGCACAACTACGCGCTGCCGATCAACATCGTGCGCTCGTCCAACGTCTACGGCCCCGGCGACCCGAACTTCACCCGCATCATCCCCAACTGCATCCGCTCGATCCGCCGCGGCGAGCAGCCGATCATCTTCACCGGGGTGAAGGACTACGTGCGCGAGTTCGTCTACATCGACGACGTGATCGACGGGCTGCTGCTGATCGCCAGCGTGGCCGGTCGCGGCGAGGTGTACTGCATCGGCGGCACGCAGACGGTGTCGATCGTCGAGCTGGTCGAGATCATCTGCCGACTGATGGGCTACGACGGCGGCATCGCGATCGTCGACAAGCCCAGCAACTTCCAGGAGATCCGCGAGCAGTGCATCGACAGCACCAAGCTCAAGACGCTGGGCTGGCGGCCGCGCTACACGCTGGAGCAGGGCCTGCGCGCCTGCATTGCGTCGAGCGACTACCAGGCGCACCCGGCGGCGGAGCGGGCCGAGCGCAGCCTGGCGGTCGAGCCCTGAGGCGGCGATGCGCGCGCCCACGGCGCCGGCGCTGCGGGTGATCGTCGCCAACGATCACCTGTACGCCGATGGCGGCGCCGACGTCGTCGCGCTGGGCTCGGCCGAGGCGCTGGAGGCTGCGGGGGTGCCGGTCACGCTGTTCGTGGCCGACGCGCTGCGGGCCGACGACCAGCAGTCGCGGCAGGCGCGGCTGGTCGCCACCGGCCAGGCCGACCTGCTCGGCAACCGGTGGCGGGCCCGGGCCGCGGTGCAGGGCCTGTGGAACCTGCCGGCGGCGCGGTCCTTCGAGCAGTTGCTGGCGCAGCACGATCCGGCCGACACCGTGGTCCATCTGCATAGCTG
>CAZKCJ010000031.1:8335-12932 GCA_964550885.1 uncultured Rubrivivax sp.
CATCCCCGGGGTCGGCCAGTGGACGATCGGCTGCGTGCTGCGCACGGCGCTGGGCGCCGGCTTCGCGGTGGTCTGCACGCTGCACGAGTACTTCAGCATCTGCCCGAACGGCGGGCTGTTCGACTTCCAGCGCGGGCAGATCTGCCGGATCGAGCCGATGAGCGCGCGCTGCGTGCTCACCCACTGCGACGCGCGGCGCTACGCGCACAAGCTGTACCGGGTCGCGCGGCAGGTGGTGCAGCGGCATGCGGGGCGCATGCCGGCCGGGATCCAGGCCTTCATCGTCGTCTCGCGCTTCAGTGAGCGGTTGCTGGCGCCGCATCTGCCGCCCGGTGCCCGCGTGTACTTCGTGCGCAACCCGATCGACGCGTCACGCCAGCCGCCGGCCGACGTGCAGCGGCGCGAAGGCTTCGTGGCGGTGGCTCGCCTGTCCGTGCACAAGGGGCAGGAGCTGTTCCTGCGCGCCTGCGCGGCCGCCGGGGTGCCGGCTACCTGTGTCGGCGACGGCGAAGACCGCGCGGCGCTGCAGCAGCGCTTCCCGGCGGCGCGCTTCACCGGCCAGCTGCCGCCGCCTGCGGTGGCCCGGACGATGCGCTCGGCGCGGGCGCTGGTGCTGCCGTCGCTGTTCTACGAGACCCAGGGCCTAGTGGTGGACGAGGCGGCGGCGCTCGGCGTGCCGGCGATCGTGCCCGACGAGTGCGCGGCGTCGGACTCGGTGATCGACGGCCAGACCGGGCTGGTGTTCCGCAGCGGCGACCAGGACTCGCTGGTGCAGGCCTTGCGGCGCCTGCACGACGCCCCGGCGTTCGCCGCACTGCTCGGCCGGCAGGCCTACGAGCGCTTCTGGCGGCAGCCGCCGACGCCGGCGGCGCACGCTGCGGCGCTGATCGATGTCTACCTGCGCGAGCTGCACCGCATCCGCGCCGGTGCCGCCGCGGCGACGGGAGCGCTGGTCTCGCCATGAGCCGGATCGTGGTGACCGGCGGCTCCGGCTTCATCGGCGTCAACCTGGTCCACGCGCTGCTGCGCGCCGGGCACGAGGTGACGAACGTGGACCTGAAGCCGCCACCCGCGGCTGAGCTGGCATCGCACTGGCGGCAGACCGACATCCTGGACGCCGATGCGCTGGCCCAGGCGATGCGTTGGGCACGGCCGGACGCAGTCGTGCACCTGGCCGCGCGCACCGACCTCGACGGCGCGACGGTGGCCGACTATCGCGCGAACACCGACGGCGTGCGCAACCTGATCGCCGCAGCCGCAGCCGCGTCCGCCGGCCGCGTGCTGTTCGCGTCGTCGCGCCTGGTGTGCCGGATCGGCTACCAGCCAAGCTCACCGGTGGACTACTTGCCGACCACGCCGTACGGCGAGAGCAAGGTGATGGGCGAGCAGCTGGTGCGGGCGATCCAGGGCCAGCCCTTCGAGTGGACGATCGTGCGGCCCACCTCGATCTGGGGGCCGTGGTTCCACGTGCCGTACCGCAACTTCTTCGACGCGATCCGGCACGGCCGCTACGTGCACCCGAAGGGGCTGCGGGTGCACAAGTCCTTCGGCTACGTCGGCAACAGCGTGCACCAGCTGCAGGGGCTGCTCGCTGCGCCCGCCGCGGCGGTGGACGGCCGGATGTTCTACCTGGCCGACTACGAGCCGATCGAAGTGCTGAGCTGGGGCGGCAAGGTGCGCGCGGCCTTCGGCGCGGCGCCGATCCGCGAGCTGCCGATGGCGGCGCTGCGCGCGCTCGCCCGGGCCGGCGACCTGTGCTCGACGCTGGGCTGGCGCAGCGTGCCGCTGACCTCGTTTCGGCTGGACAACCTGGTGACCGAGATGCTGCACGACACCGCCGAGCTGCGCGCGCTGTGCGGCGAGCTGCCGTTCGACCTGGACAGCGGCGTCGAGCGTACCGTGGCCTGGATGCAGGCGCGATGACCGCAGCGCGGGCGCGGCTGCGCGTCCTGCTGCATTCGCCGTACTACGCGCCCGAGCTGATCTCGGTCGGCCGCTACAACACCGAGGCCGCGCAGTGGCTGGCGGCGCGTGGGCACGAGGTGCGGGTGATCACCGCGGCGCCGCACTACCCGGCCTGGCGCACGCCCGAGGGCTGGTCGGCGTGGCGCTACACCCGCGAGCAACTGCAGGGCGTCGACGTGCGCCGCTGTCCGGCCTGGATCCCGCGACGCCCCGGTGGCGTCGCGCGCACCCTGTACGCGCTCAGCCACGCGGCCAGCAGCCTGCCGCTGCTGCTGGCGGCGTCGTCGCACTGGCGGCCGCACGTGGTGCTGGCGGTGGAGCCGCCGCTGCTGTCGTACCTGCCGGCGTGGCTGGCGGCGCGCGCGGCCGGCGCGCGCGCCTGGCTGCACGTGCAGGACCTGGAGGTGGACGCCGCGTTCGACCTGGGCATCGTGCGCGGGCGGCTGGTGCGGCGGCTGGCGCTGGCCTTCGAGTCGACGCTGCTGCGCAGCGCCGACCAGGTGTCGACGATCTCGGCGTCAATGGCGCAGCGCCTGTGCAGCAAGGGGCTGCCGCCGGCGCGCGTCGCGGTTTTCCCGAACTGGGTCTCGGCGCTGCCGCCCGACCCGCCGGGGCTTGACTACCGCCGCGATCTGGGCATCCCGACGGGCGCGCGGGTGGCGCTGTACGCGGGCAACATGGCCGACAAGCAGGGGCTGGAGACGATCGTCGCCGCTGCGCAGCGCCTGCAGGCCCGCCCCGACCTATGGTTCGTGCTGGTGGGCGAGGGCACCGCGCGCGCATCGCTGCAGGCGGCGGCCGCGGGCCTGCCGCGCGTGCGCTTCCTGCCGCTGCAGCCGGCCGCGCACCTGGGCGCACTGCTGCGCATCGCGCACGTGCACCTGCTGCCGCAGCGCGCGGCCGCGGCCGACCTGGTGATGCCGTCCAAGCTCGGCCCGATGTTCGCCAGTGCGCGCGCCACCGTCGCCGGCGCGCACGCGCACACCGAGCTGGCGGCGGTGGTCGCGGGCCGCGGGCTGGTGGTGCCGCCGGAGGACGCAGCGGCCTTTGCCGACGCGATCGCGACCCTGTGCGATGACCCGGCGCTGGCGGCCCGGCTGGGCGAAGCCGCGCGCGCCTGGGCGGAACGCGAGCTGGCGCAGGACGCGGTGCTGGGGCGGCTGGAAGCCGCGCTGCTCGAGCTGGCGCGCCGCTGAGCCCGCTTGCGGCCGGCGTCAGGGCGCGTGCAGCGGCCACGTCGCCTGCGCGTAGCCGATCTGCACCTGCTGCCCGGACGAGAAGCCGTGGAACCACATCCGCGCCTGGCCGGCCTCGATCAGCACGGTCGGGGCGATCGGGCCGAGGTCGTCGAAGCCTGCCGCGCTGCGGCGCACGATCGGCGCCGCCGACAGCTGCCAGGGCCCGAGCGGCGACGGCGCACGGCCGATCCCGATCTCGTGCCCCTGGCCGGCTTCGTACAGGTAGGTCGCGAACAGGTAGTACTGCTGGTCGGGCCCCTGGCTCAGGTGCACTTCGGCGATGCCGGACACGCCGGGGGGCATGCTGCTGGGGTCGATCACCGGCTGCTCGATCCGCGTCCAGCGACGGCCGTCGTCGGAGGTCGCGGCCATCAGGTACACGCCCTGGGCGCGGGTGCAGGTGTCCATGCAGTACGCGGTGTACAGCATCACCAGCCGCCCCTGGTGCTCGACGATCGCCGGGCTGAAGACTGCATCGGCATCGAAGCCGGCAGGCGACACCGTCAGCACCGGTTCGTCCGACGCGAGCGTGAAGTGCACGCCGTCGATGGAGGTGGCCAGCCCGATCTGGATCGGGAACGACTTCAGGTGGCCGCCGCGGTCGCGGTAGCCGGCGTAGTACAGCAGGACCTCGCCGCGGAACCTGATCGCCAGCGGGGTCTCGTGGGTGTCGTCCCACTTTCCGGGGCGTTGGGTGAGCATTCGACCCGGCAGCGAGCCCGGCATCGGCACCGGCGTCCATGCCAGGCCGTCGACCGAGGTCGCCTGGCAGATCGCGGGGCCCTGACGCTCGACGTCGTAGCAGGTGTGGAACATGCGCAGCAGGTTGCCGTCGCGCAGCACGCTGGGGTCGCCGACCAGCGCGTGGGCGCCGCTGTACACCGGCGCGCTGCGGCGCTGCCAGATGGCCCAGCCCTGCGCGTCATAACCAGCGGTGGCCTGGTGATCGAGCGGCGTCGCTGGCGGCTGCTCGGCCGCGACCGCGTCGGCAGCGGTCAGCTCGGCCGTGCCGCTGTCGCCGCCGCCACCTCCGCAGCCGGCCACCGTCAACCCCAGCGCCAGCGCCAGCAGCCGCACGCCCACGAGTACGCCGGCCGCGTGCCTGCGGCCGACGGGCTGCCGGCGCGCGCGCAGGCTTCGTTCAGGATCTGCTGGAGTCAATTGCTGTTCCCCTGTGGGCTGGCGGCGGCGGCTGCCGCCGCGGGTGTGCGGGCCGGGACAACGGTGGCGGTCGCGCAGGTTGGCGGCCTTCGCTTCGGTTGCCCCGGGCGAGGGCGGTGCCCGCGCCGGGCCGGCGATTCTCCATGACCGATCGCGGCGGACGATGCAGCGTGGTGCCCGAACTACGCGGCGCCGAAGCCGCGGGGAGGTGCGTCCAGTGGCCTGCTTGTGCA
>CAZKCJ010000031.1:12942-15539 GCA_964550885.1 uncultured Rubrivivax sp.
CAGGCATCGGCGCAAACGGCGCGCGCCTGAGGGCGCCCAGCGCATCAAACCGCAACCGTGCGTAAGCGGCCGCTCGTTGCGGCTGGCGCGGCGATCGCCTGGCAACAGCCGCAGCCCGCGACTCCGGATAATCCGCGCGGCCCGTGGCCGCCCGGATGGCGAAACTGGCAGACGCAGCGGACTTAAAATCCGCCGCCCTCGCGAGGGGGCATGCGGGTTCGATCCCCGCTCCGGGCACTATCGCGGCGCCCGGCCGACGGCCGGTTGCAGCGCCGGTCCCACCGTCCGCGCCCCTGGTCGCCCGCATGGCCCTGTTCGACACCGCCGCACTGAACGACGGCGTGCGCAAGCGCGAGGTCTTCGGCTGGGCGATGTACGACTTCGCCAACTCCGGCTACACCACGGTCGTGCTGACCGCGGTGTTCAACGCGTACTTCGTCGGCGTGATCGCCGCCAACGCCACGTGGGCGACCTTCGCGTGGACCGCCGCGCTGGCCGCGTCCAGCCTGATCGTGATGCTGACGATGCCGTCGCTGGGCGCCTACGCCGACCTGCGCGGCGCGAAGAAGCGGCTGCTGGCCGTGACCACCGCCGGCTGCGTGCTGGCCACCGCGCTGCTGGCGCGCACCGGCGCCGGCGACCTGTGGCTCGCGATCGTCGCGATCGTGCTGTCCAACGTGTTCTACGCGTACGGCGAATCGCTGGTCGCCGCATTCCTGCCCGAGCTCGCGCGGCGCGAGGCGCTGGGCCGGGTGTCGGGCTGGGGCTGGAGCTTCGGCTACTTCGGCGGCATGCTCACGCTCGGCCTGTCGCTCGCCTGGGTGCTGCAGGCGCAGGCGCGCGGGCAGCCGGCGAGCGCGTTCGTGCCGTTGACGATGCTGATCACCGCGGCGGTCTACGCGCTCGCGTCGCTCGCGACCTTTGCGCTGCTGCGCGAGCGCGCGCAGCCGCAGCCGGATGCGCTGCAGGCCAGCGGCCTGCGCGCATCGCTGCGGCGGCTCGCGCAGACCTGGCACCGCGCGCGCGACTACCGCGACTTCGTCTGGCTGCTGGTCTGCGCGGTTGCCTACCAGGCCGGGATCGCGGTGGTGATCGCGCTGGCCGCGGTCTACGCCGAGCAGGTGCTCGGCTTCGTGCAGACGCAGACGATGCTGCTGATCTTCCTGGTCAACATCGCGTCGGCGGTGGGCGCGTTCGGTTTCGGCTACTGGCAGGACCGGATCGGCCACAAGCGCGCGCTGGCGCTGACCCTGGCCGGCTGGATCCTGATGGTGCTGCTGGCCGCTGCCGCCACCGGCGCGGCGCTGTTCTGGGCGGCGGCGGTGGTCGCCGGCCTGTGCATGGGTTCCAGCCAGTCGGCGGGCCGTGCGCTGGCCGGCGCGTTCGCGCCGCCGCAGCGCCTGGGCGAGTTCTTCGGGCTGTGGACCTTCGCGGTGCGGCTGGCGGCGATCGTCGGGCCGCTGACCTACGGGCTGGTCACGCTGGCCACCGCCGGCAACCACCGGCTGGCGATCCTGGCCACCGGGCTGTTCTTCGTCGCCGGGCTGGTGCTGCTGCTGCCGGTGGATGTCGCGCGCGGCATCCGGGCAGCGAACGCCGCCGACGCCCCGCGCTGAGCACCGCCGCCGGCGCGGCCTGCGAGGCCGCGCACGGCCGCACGGCCGCAGTCGATGCCGGCGCGGTGCCTAAAATGCCGGCCTCGAAGCGGTTGCGGAGCAAGGAGGCAGGCAGATGAAGGTGCTGGTTCCCGTCAAGCGGGTGGTCGACTACAACGTGAAGGTGCGCGTCAAGAGCGACGGCAGCGGCGTGGACATCGCCAACGTCAAGATGAGCATGAACCCGTTCGACGAGATCGCGGTCGAGGAGGCGCTGCGCCTGCGCGAGAAGGGCGCGGCGACCGAGGTGATCGCGGTGTCCTGCGGCGTGGCCGCCTGCCAGGAGACGCTGCGCACCGCGATGGCGATCGGTGCCGACCGCGCGATCCTGGTGCAGAGCAGCGAGGAGCTGCAGCCGCTGGCGGTGGCCAAGCTGCTGGCGGCGATCGTCAAGAAGGAGGAGCCGGGCCTGGTGATCATGGGCAAGCAGGCGATCGACGACGACTGCAACCAGACCGGGCAGATGCTGGCGGCGCTGCTCGAGCGGCCGCAGGCCACCTTCGCGAGCAAGGTAGAGATCGACGGCGACAGCGCCAAGGTCACGCGCGAGATCGACGGCGGGCTGGAGACGCTGAGCGTGAAGCTGCCGGCGGTGATCACCACCGACCTGCGGCTGAACGAGCCGCGCTACGTGACCCTGCCCAACATCATGAAGGCCAAGAAGAAGCCGCTCGAGGTGATCGAGCCGGCCGCGCTCGGCGTGGACGTGAGCTCGAAGATCCAGACCCTGGGCGTGGCCGAGCCGCCCAAGCGCGGCGCCGGGATCATGGTGCCGGACGTGGCGACGCTGGTCGACAAGCTGAAGAACGTTGCGAAGGTGATCTGAGATGAGCGCACTCGTCATTGCCGAACACGACCACCGCTCGATCAAGGGCGCGACCCTGAACACCGTCACCGCCGCGCTGGCCTGCGGCGGCGAGGTGCACGTGCTGGTGGCCGGCC
>CAZKCJ010000032.1:0-15326 GCA_964550885.1 uncultured Rubrivivax sp.
ACATCCGCGGCACCGGCCCGAAGGTCTGGAACGCGTGGAAGGGCAAGCTGCTCGAGGACCTGTACCACCTGACGCTGCGCGTGCTCGGCGGCGCTGCGCCCGACCTGGACGCCGAGATCGAGGCGCGCAAGCGCGAAGCGCGCCGGCAGCTGGCGCTGCACGCGCTGCGCCCGGGCGGCGAGGACGCGCTGTGGCGCACGCTCGACCCCGGCTACTTCGCGCGCCACGACGCTGCCGACATCGCCTGGCACGCGCGGATGCTGGGGCCGCACCTGGCGACCGCGGTGCCGGTGGTGCGCGCGCGTGCGTCGCCGGTCGGCGAAGGGCTGCAGGTGCTGGTGTACACGCCCGACGCGCCGGACCTGTTCGCGCGCATCTGCGGCTACTTCGACAGCGCCGGCTTCAGCATCCAGGACGCGAAGGTCCACACCAGCCGCACCGGCTACGCGCTGGACACCTTCCAGATCGTCAGCCCGCGCCTGCCTGAAGGCGATGCGGCCGGCTACCGCGACCTGATCGCGCTGGTCGAGAGCCAGGCGGTGCAGGCGCTGGCCGCGACCGGGCCGCTGCCCGAGCCGGCGCGCGGCCGCGTGTCGCGCCGGGTGCGCTCGTTCCCGGTGCCGCCGCGCGTCGGCCTGCTGCCCGACGAGCGCGCGCAGCGCTGGCTGCTCACCGTCACCGCGAGCGATCGCAGCGGGCTGCTGTACGCGATCGCGCGCGTGCTCGCGCGCCACCGGATCAACCTGCACCTGGCCAAGGTCAGCACGCTCGGCGAGCGCGTCGAGGACACCTTCCTGATCGACGGCGCCGCGCTGCAGTCGCCGCGGCTGCAGCTGCAGATCGAGAGCGAGCTGCTCGACGCGGTCGCGCCGCCGGGCGCGCCCTGAGCGCCGGTGAAGCTGGCCGTGCTGCACCCCGACTGCCGCCGCGTGGCGCTGGCGGCAGCACCGTGGTGAGCGTGCGCAGCGTCAGCGCGGCCGCGCTCGCCGCCGGCGACGAGCGCTTCGACGCAGTGATCGACGCGCGCTCGCCGGCCGAGTTCGCCGACGACCACCTGCCCGGCGCCTGCAACTGGCCGGTGCTCGACGACGCCGAGCGCGCGCAGGTGGGCACGCTGTACGCGCAGGCCAGTGCGCTGGCCGCGCGGCAGGTGGGCGCGCCGCTGGCCGCGCGCCGCATTGCCCAGCACCTGGAGCGCGAGCTGCGCGGCAAGCCCGCCGACTGGCGGCCGCTGGTGTACTGCTGGCGCGGCGGCCAGCGCTCAGGCACGCTCGCCTGGTTCCTCGCGCAGATCGGCTTTCGCAGCGCGCAGCTGGCCGGCGGCTACAAGGCCTGGCGCGCGCTGGTGCGCACCGAGCTCGACACGCTGCCGTTGGGCCGCGACTGGCGCGTGCTGTGCGGCCGCACCGGCAGCGGCAAGACCCGGCTGCTGCAGGCGCTGGCCGCGCAAGGCGCGCAGGTGCTGGACCTGGAAGGGCTGGCCTGCCACCGCGGCTCGGTGCTGGGCGCGTTGCCGGATGCGCCGCAGCCGTCGCAGAAGCGCTTCGAGCACCTGCTGTGGCAGGCGCTGCGCGGCTTCGACCGCACGCGCGCGGTGTGGGTCGAGAGCGAGAGCGGCCGCATCGGCGCGCTGCGCGTGCCGGCGGTGCTGCTCGACGAGCTGCGCCAGCGCGGCCGCTGCCTGCAGCTGGCGCTGCCCTTCGACGCCCGGATCGCGCTGCTGCTCGAGGACTACGCGCACTTCCGGCGCGACCCCGAGGGCTTCAACCGCCAGCTCGATCCGCTGATCGCGCTGCGCGGCCGCGACACCATCAGCGGCTGGCAGGCGCTGGCGAAGAGCGGCGACTGGCCGACGCTGTTCGGCGCGCTGATCCGCGAGCACTACGACCCGCTGTACGAGCGCTCGCTGCGCAGCCACTTCCCGCAGCTCGCGCAGGCGGCCACGCTGGCGCTGCCCGACGCCGGCGCGGCCACGCTGCAGGCCGCTGCCGCCGAGCTGCTGCGCAGCGGCTGACGCGGCGCGGCCAGTCGCGACCCGCGGCACCGCCAAAGACCACGGCGTTGCCGCCGTGATCGACGTATGCGCTCGTCGGCCGCGCTGCGCTTTGGCACAGTCGGTGATCACGGAGCTCCTCGCGCAGGCGCGCAGCAAGCTGGCGGCGCCGCATCGGTCGAGGACGCGGTCGGTTGCCGCATCGTGTGCAGCCGATCGCGCGTATCGGTGCGGGGCCGCGGCAGGCGCTGCAGGTCTGCGGCGGGGCCCGGTGCAGTCCCCGCCGCGGGCGGCCCGCCGCCGGCGGACCCTGCGGCGGCGAAGTCAAGGAGCAAGTCATGAGCACGCTATTCCTGCGCAAGGGTGGAAAGCTCGAGCTGACCCGCTGGCGCCAAGTCGCGGGCGAGTCGGGTCCCGGCCATCGACAAGTAGAGGACGTGAGCAGCGCCGCCGCGCGCTTCATCTTCGCGCCGCTCGAGCTCGACACCGACGTGCGGCTGCGCGACCTGTTCCTGCTGCTGCAGGCGAACCCCGCGGTCTTCGAGCTGCTGGACAGCACGGTTACCTCCGACCTGGTCGCTGAAGCGCTGTGCGCGGACCCGGCCAACCCGGTCGCGCCGGACCACGACATCGAGTACCTGGAGATCTATCGCATCTGGGAGCGCGACACCGCCAACGGCCGCACCGGCCGCACCGATCTGGCCTACTTCCACGGGGTCAGCCCGGTGCAGGCCGATCACGTGGCCGCGCCGCACTGGCGCACGCACCACGAGGGCCTGCGCCACCACGTCGCGGTCGCCTTCAGCTCGCCGATGGTGCTGGTCGACCTGCCGCTGCGGATCAACCCGCTGGTGATCGTGATCGAGGCCAACCCCGACGCCGCGAACCACGGGCACGTGCTGGAGGAGATCTTCGCGCCCACGGTCACGCTCGGCCAGGTGCTGCACGCGGTCGTCCACGACCTGACCACGCACGGCCGCGCGGCGATGGTCAGCGCGTCGCAGCCGGATCCGGTCGACTCCGCACTGTCGACCTGAACGGGCGGCCTCGGCGGTCGGCGCTGTCGCACGCGGCGGCCGACTCGGAACCTCGCCGGCGGTCCCTGCGACGCGGGCGCAGGCCTGCGTTGCTCAGTCGACCGCTGGCCGGCCTTGGTCCTGCGCGGCGCCAGCTGATGCCGCTGGCGACGCGGCCGCCGACGGCGCCGTGCTGCCCGGCGGCCACGGCGCCTGCCAGCCGCCGCCCAGCGCCTGGATCAGCACGACCACCGCCTGCTGCTGCTCCAGCTGCAGCTGCAGCACGCTGCGCAGCGCGTTCAGGGTGGTTGCCTGCGCGGTGACCACTGCGGTGAAGTCGGCGGTGCCGGCCTGGTAGCTGTTCATCAGGCGTTCCTCGGCGCCGGCGGCGGCGTCGGCCGCGGCGCGCGCGTGCACGCGCTGCGCGGCCAGCGTGGCCAGTGCGCTAAGCTGGTCCTCGACCTGCGCGAACGCGGTCAGTGCCGTCTGCCGATAGGTGGCCGCGGCGGCGGCGTGCGCCGCCCGGGCCGCGTCGACCGCGGCGCTGCGCGCCCCGGCGTCGAACAGGGTCTGCGCGACCGCCAGGCCGAGCGCCCAGGCCAGCGTCGGCGCGGACGCGACCTGCGCCAGCGTCTCGGCGCCGCCGCCGACCCCGGCACTGAGGTTGATCGCCGGGAAGTACGCGCCGCGCGCGACGCCGATGTTCGCGTTGGCCGCGGCCACCGCGCGCTCGGCGCTGGCGATGTCCGGGCGGCGCAGCAGCAGCTGCGCCGGCAGCTGCGGCGGCACCGCCGGCACGACGGCGCGCCACTGCGCCTGCACCCGCAGCGTGAACGCCGCCGGCGGCTGCCCGATCAGCAGCGCGATCGCGTGCTCGTAGGTCTCGCGGCTGCGCTGCAGCGCGATCCGCCCGGCCAGCGCCGACTCGAGCGTGCTCTGCGCCTGCAGCAGGTCGGTGCGCGCGGCGATGCCGGCCTCGTAGCGGTTGCCGGTGATCAGCGCGACGCGCCGGTAGCCGACGATGATCTCGTCGAGCAGCGCCGCGGCCGCATCGGTCTCGCGCAGCGCGAAGTAGGCCTGCGCGAGGCCGCCCTGCGCGGTCAGCCGCGCCGCCGCCAGATCGGCCTGGCTCGCCTGCACCAGCGCGCCCTGCGCCTGCACCGCGGCGTCCAGCCGGCCCCACACGTCGGGGGCCCAGCTCGCGACCAGCCCCAGCGACGCACTGCCGTGCGTCGGCCGGCCGCTGCGCTGCTGGCCGAGCTGCAGCCCGAGCGTCGGCCAGGGCTGCGCCTGCGCCTGCCGCAGCAGCGCCTCGGCCTGCGCGACGTTGGCCGCGGCGCGCGCGAGGGTCTGGTTGCCGACCTCGACCTGCAGGATCAGCGCGTCGAGCTGCGCGTCGTCGAACAGCTCCCACCAGCGGCCGGCCTGCCAGCTGGCGGCGGCGGCGGCGTCGATCCAGTCCGGCGGCGCCGCGCTCGTCTTCCAGCCCGCCGTCAGCGCGACCGGCGGCACCTCGTCGGGCGGCACGAGGCTGCAGCCGCCCAGCGCCGCGGACACGACCAGCGCGGCCGCGGCGCGCGCAAGGCAAGGGGTCGGCTGCACCGGGTCGACGAGCTGGGTTGGGCCTGACGCATGCCCGTGCGTTCGCCGGGCGCGGCCATTATGGTTGGCCGGCAGCGCCGGGCCGCTGCAGCGCCACGCGGTAAAGATGCGTAAAGCCGGTAGGCCCGATCGGCGGCCGCGGCGTTGACCCGTGCAGGACCTCGGCGCGACGCGCGGCCGCTTGGCGCGGACCTGCGGGCAGTGCCGGGCGGTGCCGAGCAGCGGCGCAGCGCGCCGCAGGTCGAAGAGCGGCGACCGGGGCCTGCCGTCCTGTCGCCGTCGATCGGAGCCCAGCGATGAAGATCCAAGGTCGAAGCTTGATCCAGGCCTGCACCCTGCTGGTGGCCGGCGCGCTGGCCACCGGCTGCGCGGTGGTGCCGGCACCCGAGCCGGCAGTCACGGTCTACGCGCCGATCGCGCCGCCGCCGCCGCGCGTCGAGGTGGTGCCGGCGCTGCCCTACCCCGGCGCGGTCTGGATCGGCGGCTACTGGGGCTGGTACGGCGGCCGGCACGTGTGGGTGCCCGGCTACTACGCGCGCCCGCGCCCCGGCTACCACTGGCAGCCGTATCGCTGGGCGCCGTATCCGCGCCAGGGCTGGGGGCTGTACGGCGGCCACTGGGCGCGCTGAGGGCGCGTCGCGTGCTGCGGCTGGGCCGCGCGCGCTGCCGCCAGGACCCGTGCCGAACAGCGCCTGCAGCCATTGCGCCAGCCGCCAACCGACGCGCGATCGGCACGGCGATCGGCACGGCGATCGGCACGGCGACCGCCGCGCGCTACTGCGGCGCCGTCACCAGCTCGAAGGTCTTCGGGTGGAAGAAGACCTCCTTCTTCTGGTTGCGCGCGTCGCGCGCGTAGACCTCGTAGCAGCCGTTGGTGATCTTCACGCGCTCGATCTTCCAGCCCTTGTTGGCGAGCATCTTCTCCAGCTCGGCCTGCGGGCGCCACTCCTGCTGCGCGATCGGCTCGCAGCGCTCGGCGTGCGGTTGCTGCGCGAGCGCGGTGCCGGCGGCCACGCACAGGCTGCACAGCCAGAACAGTCGGTTCATCACGGGTCCTCCGGTCACATGTCGGCCCAGGCGCGCAGCAGGTTGTGATAGGTGCCGGTCAGGCCGATCACGCCCGGGTCGGCCTCGCCGACGGTGCCGCGCAGGTGCATCAGGTGGCGGTCCATCTCGTACAGCAGGCGGCGCTGCTCGTCGCTGCGCACCATGCTCTCGACCCAGAAGAAGCTGGCCACGCGCTGGCCGCGGGTGACCGGGTCGACCCGATGCACGCTGGTGCCCGGGTACAGCACCATGTCGCCGGCCGGCAGCTTGACGCGCTGCGCGCCGAAGGTGTCCTCGATCACCAGCTCGCCGCCGTCGTACTCGTCGGGTTCGGCCAGAAACAGCGTGCAGCTGAGGTCGGTGCGCACGCGCTCGCCGACCGTGCCGGGCAGGAAGCGCACCGCGTTGTCGACGTGGTTGCCGAAGGCGTTGGCGCTGCCGCCGTAGCGGTTGAACAGCGGCGGAAACACCCGCTTGGGCAGTGCCGCCGAGAAGAAGTCGAGGTTGCGGTTCAGCGCCTGCAGCACGATCGGCCGCAGCGCCTTGGCGGCATCGCCATCCTGGTCGAGCTGTTCGTTGTTCTTGGCCTGCGCCGACTGCAGGCCGGCGGTGACGCGGCCGTTGGCCCAGCTGGCGCGTTCGAGCAGCTCCCGCGCGGCGCGCAGCTCGTCGCGGGTGAGCACTTGGCGGATGTGGAGCAGCATGGTGCAAAGGGGGTTCAGAAGCGCACGATCAGCGTGCTCTGGATGGTGCGCGGTGCGCCCGGACCGTAGTGGCCGGTGTACAGCGTGTCGGCGTAGTAGCGGTTGCTGAAGTTGGTGGCGTTGATCATCAGGCTGATCGCGTCGCTGAAGTCGTACTGCGCCATCAGGTCGCCGATCACGAAGCTCGGCGCGACCACGCCGGGCGGGTTGCGGTTGGGCGTCTGCGAGCTGCGGAAGCTCAGGCCCGCGCCGACGCGCAGCTGCGGCAGCAGCCGGTAGGTGGTCCACAGCGAGCCGCTGTTGCGCGGCGTCAGCGACGGCCGCTGGCCGACGCGCTCGCCCGAGATCGCCGTGCCGTCGGTGTTGCCCACGTCGATCTCGGCGATCGGGATCCACGCGTAGGACACGAACACGTCCCACTGCGGCGTGATCCGCCCGGCGATGTCGATGTCTATGCCGGTCGCGTGCCGCCGGCCCGACAGCAGGTAGTCATCGATCGGCGTGCCCGCGGGCGAGTCGCGGTTGCGCTCGTGGTACTTGGTGATGTTGAAGACCGACGCGCGCAGGCTCAGCCGGTTGTCGAACAGCGTCTGGTAGGTGCCCAGCTCGAGGTTGCGGCTGGACTCGGGCGGCGTGTTCGAGCCCGGCAGGTCGTAGGCGTAGGTGTCGCCCGAGGTGTTGAACGAGGTGCCGTACGAGAAGTAGTAGCTCGAGCTCGGCGTGGGCTGGAACAGCAGCCCGAGGCGCTCGCTCCACAGCCCGTCGGAGCGGCGCCGGTGCGCGGTGACGGTGCCGATCGGCACGCTGCCGCCGGCGGCGGTCTGGTAGCTCTGGTAGGCGCCGCGGAAGTAGTCGTAGCGCAGGCCGACGAGCAGCTTCCAGAACTCGGCCACCTGGATCAGGTCCTGCGCGAAGATGCCGGCCGCGCGCGTCGAAGGACGACTGCTGCAGCTTGCGGCGCAGCCCCTCGTCGACCCAGCCCAGGCTGTTGTCGGGCGTGCCCAGCGTGGTGCGCGGCGAGTTCTTGTTCAGCACCACGCCGGCCGGCAGCACCATCGCGTAGCCGGCGAAGTCCTCGTACGCGAGATCGATGCCGGCCAGCACCTCGTGGTTCAGGCCGAACCAGTCGAAGGTGTCGGTGTAGTCCAGCAGCGCGTAGGTGGTGCGCATGTCCTGCACCTTGTTGTTGGTGCCCCGGGTCAGGATCGTCACGGCGCTGATCGTGTCCAGCCCCTGCGGCGTGCTCGGGCAGTCGGGGTTCGCGTTGGCAGCGTTGTTCTGGCAGAAGCGAATCGTGCTCGCGCGCTGGTCGCGGTCGTAGCTGCCGTAGCGCAGCGCCGCCCGCAGCTCGCCGCCGCCGCTGAAGCGGTGCTGCCAGCCGAGCGTGCCGTAGGTGGTGCCGCCGGCGTTGTAGTCGCTGGGCGCGCCGTAGTACACGTCGTTGGGGTTGAGCCCGGGGATCAGCACCGACGGGTTCGAGCTGGGCTGGGTCGAGCTGACGCGCACCCACGGCAGCCCGTAGTTGATGCCGTTGTCGTTGTTCAGGTAGAAGATCGACGCGTAGAACTCGTCGCTGCTGCCGATGCCGAAGCGGTAGCTCAGCGCCGCGCCCTCCTTGTCGATGAAGTTGCCGTTGTTGTCGGCGGTGTTGCGCATCAGGTTCAGGCGCAGCGCCGAGCTGTCGCCGGTCTGCACGTTGAAGTCGCCCAGCACCCGCAGGAAGCCGTAGCTGCCGCCGGTGACGCTGACCACGTTGGCGTTGTCCAGGAACGGCTGCTTGGAGACCTGGTTGACCACGCCGCCGGTCGAGCCGCGGCCGAACAGCATCGACGCCGAGCCGCGCAGCAGCTCGATCCGGTCGAAGTTGAAGGTGTCGCGGTCGTAGAAGCCCGGGTCGTGGATGGTGTCGACGTACAGGTCGTTCGACATCGAGAAGCCGCGCAGCCGCACGTCCTGCTCGCCGCCCTCGCCGGCGAGGAAGCTGATGCCGCCCATCAGCCGCAGCGCCTGGTTCAGCGTGTCGACCTGGCGGTCCTCCATCAGCCGCTCGGTGACCACGGTCACCGACTGCGGGATGTCGCGCTGCTCCTGCGTGCCGCGGCCGACGTTGGTGGTGGTCGCGCGCAGCGACGTCGCGTCGGCCTCGGGCCTGGCCTTCACGGTGATCGCCGGCATCGTCGTGCTGCGGCCGTCGGGCGCCGAGGCCGCTGCCGGCGGCGGCACCGCCGCCGCCGAAGGCGGCGCCACCTGCGCCAGCGCCTGCGCGTGCATCAGCCCGAAGCCCGCAGCGAGCGCGCCCAGCGGCAGCAGCCCGCGCGCCGTCGGCTGCGCGGCAGCGGCGCGGCGTCGGGCGCGGCGCGAACGCAAGGGCTTGCGGTGGCGATGGGTCATGGTCGTCGTCTCCGTTCGGGTTGGGCGTGGGCCGGGTGGGCCGGCGCGCTGCACCAGCGCGCGGCCGACGCGCACCAGCGGCCGGGCGCCGCCGACCGGTGCGCGGGTGAAGACCTCAGGGCTGGGCCTCGGGCTCGCTGACGAAGGCGATGCGGGCCAGCCCCGCCTTCGACGCATCGGCCAGCGTCTGCGCGACGTAGCAGTAGGCGACGCCATGGTCGGCGCGCAGGTGCAGCTCGGGCTGCACCGGCTGCGTCGCCGCCTGCGCCAGCCGCTGCTGCAGCTCGGTGCGGGTGATCGGCTCGCCGTCCCAGTGCAGCGTGCTCTGCGCATCGATCGCGATGTCGATCTTCTGCGGCCGCAGGTCGTTGGCCTGCGAGCTGGCCTTGGGCAGGTCGAGCTTGACCGCCTGCGTCAGCAGCGGCGCGGTGACGATGAAGATCACCAGCAGCACCAGCATCACGTCGATCAGCGGCACCATGTTGATGTCGGACATCGGCGTGCCCGCGTGCTTGGAGTCGAAGCTGGCGAAGGCCATCGCAGCGCCTCCTTCAGGCCGCCGCCGGCGCGGCCGGGCGGGTCAGCGGCTGCACCTGTGCGCTGCTCGGGGCAGCCAAGTGGCCGAGCGCGTGGCCCATGCACACGAAGGTGTGCAGCTCGTAGGCGAAGGCGTCCAGACGCGCGGCCAGCACGCGGTTCGCGCGGTTCAGCGCGTTGTAGCCGACCACCGCCGGCACCGCCACCGCCAGGCCCAGGCCGGTCATGATCAGCGCCTCGCCGACCGGGCCGGCGACGCGGTCGAGCGTGCCGGCGCCGCTCATGCCGATCGCCACCAGTGCGTGGTACACGCCCCAGACGGTGCCGAACAGGCCGACGAAGGGCGCGGTGGCGCCGACGGTGGCCAGCACCGACAGGCCGTTCTCGAGCCGCGTCGTCTCCTCGTCGAGCACCTTCTTGATCGTGCGCGTGACGAAGTCGCTGGCGCTGCCGGCCTCCTCGAGCTCGGCGGCGCCGTACTTCGCGTGGTGCGCCTGCGCGTGCATCGCGTGCGCGGTCAGGTGCGAGAACGGGTCGCGCGCGCCGTGCGCCGAGATCTCGGCGGCGACCGCGTCCAGCGAGGTCGCGTTCCAGAACAGCTGCAGGAACTGCGCGGCGCGGCTCTTGCGCAGCCACAGCGTCAGCCCCTTGACCGCGATGATCGCCCACGAGGCGATCGACATCGCGATCAGGATCAGCAGCAGGGTCCGGCCGACCACGTCGGTGTTGGCGAGGAAGTGGCCGAAGCCCAGGGCACTGTTGTCGACGAACACGTCACTTCTCCAGTTCGAATCGGATCGGAATCAGCGCCCAGCCTTCGACCGGCTGGCCGCGCTCGAGGTATACCTGAAGCGCGCACCCTGCACCGCCGCCAGCGCCGCCTGGTCCAGCCGGGTGTGGCCGGACGAGGTCTCAACCTGCACCCGACGCGGCACGCCGCCCTCGGTGCCGACGTAGGCGCGCACCACCACCAGCCCGGTCTCGCGCCGGCGCAGCGACAGCGGCGGGTAGACGACCTGCGGCGCCTGCAGGTAGCGCACCGCGTCGTCGGGGAACTGCTTCGGTGCCGGCGGCGCTGCGGGGGTGGGTGCAGGTGCCGGCGCGGCCACGACGGCGCTGGTCGCGGGCACCACGGGCGGCGCCGGCGGCGCCGGCGGCTCGGGCGCCGGCGCGACGGCCACCGCTTCGGGCGCCGGGCTGGCCGGCGAGGCCAGCACCGGCGGGCGCGGTGCCGGCTTCGGCCTGACCCGCAGCTTCGGCTCAGGCTTGACTTCTGGCAGCGGCGGCGCCGGCGGCGCCGGCGCGACCGCGGCCGGCAGCAGGCTGACCAGGATCGGCACCGTCTGCACCGCCGCCTCGCGCACCGCGCGCACTTGCAGCAAGCCCCAGAGCGCGAGCAGGTGGGCGGCGACGATCCCGACGACGACCAGCCGGCGTGGCGCTGCGCCCAGTCCGTCGCTGGCCGGCAGCGGCAGCGGCGGCAGGCCGCTGGCGGCTGCTGGCCCTGGTCGGGTAGAGGCAAGGGTCAACTGCACGGTGCGGTCGAATTAGCGGCGCGACCATAACACAGGCGCGACTGATTCGCATTTGCTTTCTGTCAATATGGGCGAGTGGTTCGGATCGGCGTCGGCCGGCGCCGCCGCAGCAGCGCCGGAGGCGGCGGAAGCGGCGGACTCGGCGTAAGCATCGACCGTCGGCAAACGCCGATGTCGACGCATGACCCTTCGACGCCGATGTGCAAGTCGCGTGACCACCCTGCGCCGGCCGGCGCGCGCGCCGCCGGATTGCGCCAGCGGCGAAGCGCGCCGCGGCGCGCGCCGGGTCGGGAGCCAGGCGCAGGCTGCGTCGGTCTGGATCCGGCCGCTAGGCGCGCCCGAGCGCGCCGCCATCGGGCCTGCTGGCACAGCGCGAGCCGCAGCGGTGGCCCGGAGCCATCAGGCGGCTTCGCGACGCCGCCAGCGCGTTCACGGGCCGCTCGATCGGGTGCGCAGCACCGTCAGCCGCAAGCCGACGCTGCTGGGGAGCCCGATCTCGAATATTCAGCCGGTGTTGCGGCTGCGAGCGGCCAACCGCCGGATCCAGGCTCAGCCGCTGGCGCGCCCGCGAACAGCCCAGGCGAGGCCGATGAACAGCAGCAGCCAAACCACCGTGCGCAGGATCATCGCCAGCACGCTCTGCAGCGCCACCGCCGCGCCGCTGGCGTGCAGCCAGACGATCGCCAGCAGCACGGCCAGGTTGAGGCCGAAGATCCCCGCGGCCGCGCGCGCGCCGGACTCGACGCTGCGCCACGCGATCAAGGCGGCGGCGATGTAGACCACCCCCATCGCGACGTTGTACAGCAGCAGCGGCCGGAACACGACGTAGCCGGGGTCGGCACCGGCCAGCACACGCCCGCCGGCGACGAGCGTCACCAGTCCGAAGACGAGCGCGATCAGCGCGAGCACGCGGCGCAACCCAGTCATCGTTTCCAGCTTCCCTACCCAGCCAGCCCGAGTATGCGCGCGCGGCCGCTGCCGGCCGGCGCCCGGCGTCCGGTACCCGCGGTGCGAGTGCGGTGCCGGCGCGCGCGCCTGCCGCCGCGCTTGGCTCAGCCGGCGGCGAGCGCCTGGTCCAGATCCTCGATCAGGTCGTCGATGTGCTCGATCCCGATCGACAGCCGCAGCATGTCTTCGCTGACCCCGGCGGTCGCCAGCTCCGCCGGCGACAGCTGCCGGTGCGTGGTCGACGCCGGATGGGTGGCCAGCGACTTCGCGTCGCCGATGTTGACCAGCCGCGTGAACAGCCGCAGCGCGTCGAGCACGCGCGCGCCGCCCTCGCGGCCGCCCTGCTTCAGCCCGAAGGACAGGATGCCCGATGCGCGCCCGCCCATGTACTTGCGCACCAGCGCGTGGTCCGGGTGATCGGGCAGCCCCGCGTACTGCACCCAGCCGACCTTCGGGTGCTGCTGCAGGTGCTTGGCGATCGCCAGCGTGTTGGCGCAGATCCGCTCCATCCGCAGCGCCAGCGTCTCGATCCCCTGCAGCACCAGGAACGCGTTGAACGGCGAGATCGCCGCGCCGGTGTTGCGCAGCGGCACCACGCGCGCGCGGCCAATGTACGCGGCCGGCCCCAGCGCCTCGGTGTAGACCACGCCGTGGTAGCTGACGTCGGGCTCGTTCAGCCGCCGGAAGCGCGCCTTGTGCTGGGCCCACGGGAACTTGCCGCTGTCGACGATCGCGCCGGCGATGCTGTTGCCGTGCCCGCCCAGGTACTTGGTCAGCGCGTGCACGACGATGTCGGCGCCGTGCTCGATCGGGCGGCACAGGTAGGGGCTCGGCACGGTGTTGTCGACCACCAGCGGAATGCCGTGCGCGTGCGCGACCTGTGCCAGCGCACCGATGTCGGCGACGTTGCCCAGCGGGTTGCCGATCGACTCGCAGAAGATCAGCTTGGTGCGCGCGTCGATCCGCGCGGCGAAGCTGGCCGGATCGCGCGCGTCGGCGAAGCGCACCTCGATGCCCTGCTGCGGCAGCGTGTGCGCGAACAGGTTGTAGGTGCCGCCGTACAGCTGGCTGGCGGCGACGATGTTGTCGCCGGCCTCGGTGATCGTCTGGATCGCGTAGGTCACCGCCGCCATCCCCGAGGCCAGCGCGAGCGCGCCGATGCCGCCTTCCAGCGCGGCCACGCGCTTTTCCAGCACGTCCTCGGTCGGATTCATGATCCGCGTGTAGATGTTGCCGGGCACCTTCAGGTCGAACAGGTCGGCGCCGTGCTGTGCGCTGTCGAACGCGTAGGCAACCGTCTGGTAGATCGGTACCGCGACTGCCTTGGTGGTGGGCTCGGGGGTGTAGCCGGCGTGGACGGCGAGGGTCTCGAGGCGCATGGTCAGGCCTTGCTCGGGTTGGCGGCGAAGCGCGGGGCCCGCATTCTGCCATCGACGCCGGCGGCGGCAGGCTGCCCGCCCCGCCGCGGATGCCTCGCGCCGCTACGGCACCGCCGGCTGCAGCCCGACCACCACGGTGCGCGCGCGCACGCGCGAGAACACGCCGGCGGGCACGTCCACCGGAATCGACTTGACCTGGCGCAGCGTGCGCGAGTCGAACACCGCCAGCTGTCCGCCCTTGGCGCCCATGCTGCGGTCGCCGCGATAACGCGCGCTGACGTAGAAGAAGTCGCCGCGCGCGGTGTACTCGGGGAAGTGCGAGTGGCCGAGCGTGCCCGCGACCTCGAGCGTGTGCACCACCTCCAGCGTGTGCTTGTCGATGAACTGCAGCTTGTTCGCGTTCGGCCCGGTGCCGACGATGTCGACGATCACGTACGGCGCCAGCGGGTGCGCGGCCGGCGACTCGGTCGGCCCGATCACCGGCACGCGCCTGACCACGTCGAAGCTCTCCATGTTGAACACGGTCACTTCGAAGGCCGGGCAGCCGGCCTCGCCGATGTTGGTACCGATGCCCAGCAGCCGGCCGTTCGAGCGGATCACCGCGCCCGAGCCCAGGTGCGGCTTGCAGCCGGCCGGGATCTTGCGCACGATGCGCGCGTTCGGCAGGTCGATCACCGCGTTGAGGCGGTCGTCGTACGACGCCACCACCAGCATCCGGCCGTCGGGCGACAGGAAGGCGTCGTGCAGGTGGCGGCCGACGTCGGGGATCTTGGTGATCGGCAGGTCGCGCGCATCGAGGTCGACGATCCACACCTGCCCCGCCTGCTCGAGCGCCACGACGAACCAGTTGGCGTAGGGCGTCGCGGTGATCATGCCGGCGTCGGCCTCGACCATCCTGCCGTCGGGGTCGACCCCGGCCAGCTCGATCAGCCGCAGCGGCTCGAGCGTGGCGGCGTCCATGATCACCATCGTGTGCGGCACGTACGAGCCGGCGGCCACGAAGCGGCCGTCGCGCGACACCGCGAGCGAGGTGCCGTTGAGCCCGGCGCGCACCTTGCGCACCGCGCGCATCGTGTACAGATCGATCTTGTGGACCCAGCCGACGTCGTCGCGCACGTAGGCCCAGCGCGCGTCGGTCGGGTGGAAGTCCATCAGGTGCGGCGCGAAGCCGGTCCGGACTTCGCCGACCTGGCGGTGCCGGCGGCCGTCGTAGAACAGCACCTTGGCCTCCGGGCCCGCCGCGCGGCGCCCGCGCGACATCACCGCCATCAGGTCGTCGATGTGGTCGATGCGAAAGCGTGGTCCGGCCGCCGGTGCGTTCTCGTCGGCGACCAGCACCTGCAGCGAGGCGCGCGCGTCGGCCAGACTCCAACCTGGCCGGCTCCGGGGCTGGGTGGCGATCAGCTCGACCAGCAGCGCGCGGTCCTTCGCCGCCAGGCCGGTGCTCCAACTTGGATGCTGCGGCATCAGCGTCGGCGGCTTGCCGCCGAGGATCCGCGCGTCGATGTCGGCCCGCGACAGCTTGGTCTCGTCGCGGTTCAGCGCCGGCGCGATGTAGCCGCCGCGATCGGCGCCATGGCACACCGCGCAATGCTGGGCGTACAGGCGCTCGGCGCGGCTCAGGTCCAGTGCGGCTGTCGCGACGGGCCACTGCGCCAGCAGCGCGACGGCCACCGCCACGGTCCGCTTGATCCCATCGGTGAGTCGCTTCATCGCCAGGCCCTCCGCTGCCTTCGACCGCGCCGCCGCGCACTGCTGCCCGCGCCCTTCAGGCTCCGGCCGCTGACGACCGCGCCCGCAGCAATGCGATGCTGTGCGCAGGCGCGGCGCGGGGCGGGCGAGCGCGCACCGAGCGGCCCGGACAGGCGCTCGGGGCGCCCGTCGACACCGGCGATTGTGGGACGCGCGCTGGCGCACGCGACGCATAACCGAGTGCCAGCGTGCGGGAAGCCGGCCGGCCCCGGGCCGCACCCGGCCGGCGCGCGTCAGGACGGGCGGGCCGCGGCCGATCGCCGCTGCCGCGCGCTCAGCCCGAACGCTTGCTCAGGATCGCGACCGCGACGCGCGACGCGGGCCTGCGCCCCAGCGCCTGGCAGATGCCAACGCCGGCGTCGACCAGCTGGTCGAGGTCGATGCCGCTGTCGATGCCCAGGCCGTCGAGCAGGTACACCAGG
>CAZKCJ010000033.1:0-15253 GCA_964550885.1 uncultured Rubrivivax sp.
CGCGCCGCGCCTGCTCCAAGCGGCGAGCGGCAACTTCGGCCTGACGCTGGGCGTGTGGGGGCTGGACTCGGGGCCTTACCTGATGCTGCCACTGTTCGGTCCGTCGTCGGTGCGCGACACCGCGGGGCTGCCGCTGGACCTGGCGGCGTCGCCGTACCTGGCCTTCAACGAGGGCAGCCTGCGGCCGGCGGTCACGGTGTTGGGGATCCTGAACGCGCGCGCGCAGCTGCTCGAAGCGGGCCAGGCGCTGGACGAGATCGCACTCGACCGCTACGCGTTCGTGCGCGACCTGTACCTGCGGCGGCGCCTGAGCGCGGTGTGGGACGGCAACCCGCCGCAGGGGCTGGACATCGACAGCTGGCGCCGCCCGGCGCCCGCGGCCGGCTCCGGCGCCGACTGAGCGCGCTTGCGCTATGGTGCGGCCCGGGCGCGCGCGGCGCGCCGCTGCTGCAACGGAAGACGAGGGACGATGAAACGACGCTGGTTGCTCGCGCTGCCGCTGCTGGCCACGCTGCCGGCGGTGCCGGTGCGGGCCGAGACTTCGCCGGACGAGCTGATCCACGCGATGTCGCTGGAAATCCTGGGCGCGATCCAGGCCGACCCGGCGCTGCAGGCCGGCGACGTCGACAAGCTGATCGCGCTGGTCGACGCGAAGGCGATGCCGCACGTCGACTTCCAGCGGATGACCGCCGCCGCGGTCGGCCGCAACTGGCGCAACGCGAGCGCCGAGCAGCGGCTGCGGCTGCAGGCCGAGTTCAAGCGGCTGCTGGTGCGCAGCTACGCCGGCGGGTTGAAGACGGTGCGCGACCAGAAAGTGGTGATGAAGCCGTCGCGCGCGCGGCCCGGCGACACCGAGGTGGTGGTGCGCACCGAGCTGCGCGGCAAGGGCGAGCCGGTGCAGCTGGACTACCGGCTCGAGCACACCGGCAGCGGCTGGAAGATCTACGACGTCAACGTGCTCGGCGTGTGGATGGTCGAGCAGTACCGGCCGGTGTTCACGCAGGAGATCGCCGCCGGCGGCATCGACGGCCTGATCGCGTACCTGGCCGAGCGCAACCGCGAGGCGGGCAAGAGTTGAAAGCGCTGCGATCGCGGTCGGCGGGCGCGCGCGCGCGGGCGGCCGCCTGCCTGCAGTCGCCGACCGGGCGGGGGCTGCGGCTCGATCAGGCCGAGCAGGCGCTGCGGCCCGGTGCGGCCGCGCCGCGCCCGCTGCCTGCGGAGGCCGCCGGATGAGGCTGCCCGCGCGGCTGACCGTGACCGAGGCGGCAGCGGTGCTGGCGGCGCTGCAGGCCGCGCCGGCCGAAGGCGCGGTGCTGCGCGTCGACGCGTCGGCGCTGGCGGCGTTCGACAGCGCCGCGCTCGCGCTGCTGCTGCACGCGCGGCGGCTGGCAGCGGCGCGCGCGCAGGCCTTCGAGCTGCAGTCGCCGCCGCCGCTGCTGCGGCAGCTGGCCGGGCTGTACGGGGTCGATGGCCTGCTCGCGCTGGGCTGAGCGCGGGCGGACGAAGCGCAGCGGCGCGCGCGCGCCGCGGCGGCAGGAAGACGAGTGCAGACCGAGGGCTTGCGGATGAAGATCGTGTTCGACTTTGCCGGCGTGCTGTTCCACTGGCAGCCGGCGCAGATGCTGCAGCGCGAGCTGCCGCGGCTCGCGCCCGACGCCGCGGCGGCAGCCGCGCTGGCCGCGGCGATCTTCCAGGGCTACGGCGGCGAGTGGGCGCAGTTCGACCGCGGCGAGCTGTCGCCCAGCGAGGTGGTGCGCCGCATCGCCGCGCGCACCGGGCTCGCGCCGGCCGACGTGCGCAGCGTGGTCGACGCGGTGCCGGCCGAGCTGCAGCCGGTGCCGGCGATGGTCGCGCTGGTCGAGCGGCTGCATGCGGCCGGGCAGACGCTGTACTACCTGTCGAACATGCCGGAGATCTACGCGCGGCACCTGGAGCGCAGCCATGCGTTTCTCGAGCGCTTCACCGACGGCGTGATCTCGGCGCGGGTGCAGTGCGTGAAGCCCGAGCCGGCGATCTTCGCGCTGGCCGCGCAGCGCTTCGGCGCGCCTGCGGCCGGGCTGCTGTTCATCGACGACCTGCCTGCGAACGTGCAGGCCGCGCAGGCCGCAGGCTGGCACGCGCTGCAGTTCACCGACGCCGGCCGCTGCGCGGCAGCGCTGCGCGCGCGCGGCCTGCTGCCTGACGACATGGTCGAGGTCGAAGCGCGCGCGTAGCCGGCTGGCGCGGTGCGGGCACCGGCCCGGGCGCGATCCAGGTGCCAGGGCTCGACCGGCAGCGCGCCGGTCGAGCGTCAGGCGCGTCGCCGCATGAACCCGACGCAGGCCAGCCCCAGCGCCATCAGCGCCCAGGTGGAGGGCTCGGGGATCGCCGGCACGCCCGGGCCCGAGATCAGCGCGTGCACGTCGCGGTCCGCGCCCCCATGGCCGTTATAGAAGCCGTTGGTGTCGAGGACGATCTTGTCGACCACGTCCGTGTGCGGCGCGATCAGCGTGAACCCGAAGACATGCTTTGCCGTCGAGAAGTTGCCGGTGCCCACGCCCTCGTCGAGCATCGTGAAGCGCACCACCTGGCCACTGGAGTCCACGCTGCCGGTCCACTGCAGCTGGCCGTCGTGGATCGCCCCGGCGGGGAAGTCGTTGCCCGTCGGCCCGGCGACGCCGGTCACGCCGAACAGGCCGCTGAGCTGGATCGTCGCGTGGACGTTGCCGTTCTCCACGTACCACATGTTGTCGTAGGGCCCGTAGGTCAGCGTGTACTCGTAGTTGTCGCCGACGTGGGACACCAGCTGGAAGTCGACCGCCTGTGCGCTGCCGGCGGCTGCCAGTGCGCAGGCGGCTGCAGCCAGCGGGCGGATCAAGCGGTGGCGTCGTGATGCATGCATGGCGGAAGCTCCTTGCGGGGTGGATGCGGCGCCTGCCGCGGGTGGAGGCCAGGGCTCGGTGCGTCCTGGCGACGATGCCGGGCCGCATGCTATGGCTTCGCCACCTGCGGCGAGCACCCCCGATCCACGGGGATTTGCCGGATCGGGCTGCAACGGCTGGAGCGCCGGCGCCGCGCCGACGCATTCGTGCACACAGCCGCTGCATCGATTCGCGCTGGCACCGTGCCGTCGCACCACGCCGCGCGGTCGCGCGGCGCCGCTTCAGCCGCGCAGCCCGGCGATCGCCTGGTACGCGGCCTCCATCCCCTGTGCGACCACGCGCGCCTTCCACGCGTCGGTGTCGACGTAGAACGCGTCGCGCAACTGGCGCTTGATCTGCGTGCGCCGCGCGGCCGGCGTCTCCGGGTGGTTCTCGAGCCACTGCTCGGCGCGCAGCGCGTCGAGCACCTGCTCGAGCGGCTGCGTGCCGAACTCGAGCGCGATCCCGGTGTACTCGGCCTGTGGGCACTCCTGGCCGACCGCGGTCCACATCGTGCCGGTCAGCCGCGGCGACACGGCGCTGCCGTCGTCGGCCGAGACGAGCTCCTCGCCCCACCAGTCGCGCGCGCGCGCGATGTCGGTGGGCGCCTCGGGCCCGGCCCAGATGCGCTGGCCGTGGCCGCTGGGCCCGAGGCCGCTGTGCAGGTCCAGCCAGGCGAGGCGGCGGCAGCGCCGGCCGTGGTCGCGCAGCACCTGGCGCACCGTCTGGTTGCTCCAGCTCGGGTTGTGGCCGCCGAAGAACAGGCCCTGCGGGTGCTCGTACTGGCCGCTGGCGATCGCCGCGTGCAGCGCGCGCTGGCCGTGCTCGGCGACGAAGGCGGCGAGCCCGGCCTTGACCTCGGGGTTCGGCGGCCACTCGGCCGGCACGACCAGGTGCGAGATGCGGTCGTAGGCCGGGTTGGCCGGCAGCGGCTGCCCGAAGTCCAGGAAGTTGCGGTTCAGGTCGACGTTCTCGTGGGTCGCGCGGCGCAGCCACGAGAAGCCGTAGGGATTCAGCGCGTGCAGGTACAGCACCGCGATCCGCGCGGCGGCTGCGGCTCGATGAAAACCCGGGTCCGCCAGCAGCGCGCGCTGCACGCCGGCGCCGCCCAGGCCCTCGACGCCGTGGCAGCCGCTGCTGACGAGCAGCAGCGCCGGCGCATCGTCGGCGCCGAAGCGCGCCGCATCCAGCGCCAGCGTCTCGCCGTCGTGGCCGAGCAGCGGGTGCACGTAGGCGTGCAGCGCGAGCCCGGCGCGTTCGGCGGCGGCGACGAAGGCGGCGCGCGCCGGCGCGTAGCCGGGGGCGAAGTGCGCGCTGACGTGCACCGCCAGCCGCTCCTCAGCGCGCGCGGCCGAGCCAGGCTTCGGCCAGCCGCACCCAGGCGGTGCCGCCCAGCGGGATCAGCTCGTCGTTGAAGTCGTAGCTCGCGTTGTGCAGCATGCACGGGCCCAGCCCGTGGCCGCCGGCGCGGTGGCTGCCGTCGCCGTTGCCGATCACGAAGTAGCAGCCCGGCTTGGCCTGCAGGAAGTAGCTGAAGTCCTCGGCGCCCATCGTCGGCACGAAGTCCAGCACGTTGTCGGCGCCGACCAGCTCGCCGAGCGTGCGCCGCACGAAGCCGGTCTCGGCCGCGTGGTTGACGGTCGGCGGGTAGTTGCGGTGGAACTCGAAGTCGCAGTCGGCCTCGAAGGCCGCGCAGGTGCCCCGCGCGAGCTGCTCCATCCGTCGCTCGACCAGGTCCAGCACCTGCGGCCGGAAGCTGCGCACCGTGCCCTGCAGCACGCAGGTGTCCGGCACGACGTTGGTGGCCTCGCCGGCCTGGATCATCGTCACCGAGACCACCGCGGTGTCGATCGGGTGCTTGTTGCGGGTGACGATCGTCTGGAAGGCCTGGACCAGCTGGCAGGCGATCGGCACCGGGTCGATGCCGTCGTGCGGCAGCGCCGCGTGGCTGCCGCGGCCACGCACGATGATCCGGAACTCGTTCGAGCTGGCCATCACCGCGCCGTCGCCGACCGCGAACTGGCCGACCTTCAGCCCCGGCCAGTTGTGCATGCCGAAGATCGCCTCCATCGGGAAGCGCTCGAACAGGCCGTCGCGGATCATCTCGCGCGCGCCGCCGCCGCCTTCCTCGGCCGGCTGGAAGATCAGGTAGACGGTGCCGTCGAAGTCGCGCTGCCGCGCGAAGTGCCGCGCCGCGGCCAGCAGCATCGCGGTGTGGCCGTCGTGGCCGCAGGCGTGCATCTTGCCCGGGTAGGTGCTCGCGTGCGCGAAGCGGTTGTGCTCGGTCATCGGCAGCGCGTCGATGTCGGCGCGCAGGCCAAGCGCGCGGCCGGAGCTGCCGTTGCGCACGATCCCGACCACGCCGGTCTTGCCCAGGCCGCGGTGGATCGGGATGCCCCACTCGGTCAGCGCGCGCGCGATCAGGTCGGCGCTGCGCTCTTCCTCGAAGCACAGCTCCGGGTGCGCGTGCAGGTCGCGGCGCAACGCGGTGATCGCGCCGGCATCGGCGAGGAGCGACTCGATCAGCTGCATGCGCGGGCTCCGGCGAACGGGGACGGCGGCTCATCTTACTGCCCGCCTGCGCGGCGCGCAGACGCACGGCGCAGAGCCCGCACCGCCGCGCGCGCAGGCGGGCAGCGCCGACCGCCTGCGCGCGCCCGGTCGCGCCGCGCGCACCCGCCCGGCGCGACCTTGGATCAGCCGCTCAGTGGGTCGCCGCGGGCGCCGGTGCGTCGATCGCGCCGGTCTCGTCGCTGACCCGGCTGGCCGCATCGAGCCGGGCGACCAGCCGCGCCAGGCTGCCCAGCGACAGCAGGTGCGCCTCGATCCACGACAGGTAGCCGCTGCGGAACAGCTCGGCCGCGCGCGCGTCGTCGATGCCGCGGTAGCGCTGCACGTCGACGATCCACAGTCCGCCCAGGGTCTGACGCTGGCCGTGGCGGTCGACGTTGATCACCTTGGGCACCAGCAGGCCGAGCTCCTTCAGCCGGGTGGCGAAGGTGGTGGTGCGCTGCGCCTCGGCGTGGAACAGCTGCAGGAACTCGAGCACCCGCTTCAGGTACGGCGTCTCGGCGCCGTCGTCGCCGAACAGCGCCTCGCCCTGCTCGGTCGACAGGCCCTGGTAGACCTCGTCGATGCACACCGTCAGCCGCTCGCTGTCGTCGGTGCGGGCGAGCACGAACGGGTACCGGCGCGCGAAGGCCGGGATGTAGGTGCCCGGCGCCCAGCGGCCCTGCGCGTCGACCATCAGGTTCTGCTGGTCGCGCAGGCCGACCAGCGCGGCGACGTTGAAGGGCCCGCCCTCCTCGCCGACGAAGACGATCGGGTAGTCGCGCGCCGCCTCGGCGAACTCGGTGCTGGCGATCGGCACCGCGTTGGTCTTCGCGGCGAAGGCGAAGTGGTCGCCCGCCGGCGCGAGGCGTAGCGTCTTGTGGCGTTCACGGTTCAGCGCGATCGGGCGCTCGTAGAAGATCAGCTGCGTCATCGTCGGTCCTCGGCGGGGGGCTCGTGCGGCGGCGGCGCGCCGCCAGCGCGCCTTTTTACCATCGCCGCCGCGCGCCCGTGGGCGCGGCCGCGGCGCGCCGCGTGCACTGCTGCCGGCTCCCGTGGACCAGGCGCTGTGCCATGATCGACCGATGCATGCCGTCGCCCCGAGGGCCGTGCGCCTGGCCGCGGCGCTGGCCGCTGCGCTCGTGCTCGGCGGCTGCGACGATGCCGGCTACTACGGCCAGGCGATCGCCGGCCAGCTCGAGCTGATGGCGCGCGCGCGGCCGGTCGACGCCTGGCTCGCCGATCCGCGCACCGACGCCGCGCTGAAGCAGCGGCTGGAGCTGGCGCAGCAGCTGCGCGCGTTCTCGGTGCAGGTGCTGCAGCTGCCCGACAACCCGAGCTACCGTTCGTACGCCGACCTGAAGCGCGCGGCCGCGGTCTGGAACGTGGTCGCCGCGCCGCCGCTGTCGCTGCAGCTCGAGCGCTGGTGCTACCCGCTGTTCGGCTGCGTCAGCTACCGCGGCTACTTCGACCGGCACGCGGCGCTGGCGCTGGCCGCGCAGCTGCAGGCCGACGGGCTGGAGACCGACGTGTACCCGGTGCCGGCCTACTCGACGCTGGGCTGGAGCAACTGGGCCGGCGGCGACCCGCTGCTCAACACCTTCGTCGGCGGCGCGCCGCAGGAGCTGGCGCGGCTGATGTTCCACGAGCTCGCGCACCAGCAGCTGTACGTCGCCGACGACACCGCGTTCAACGAGTCGTTCGCGACCGCGGTCGCCCGCCTCGGCCTCGACCGCTGGCTGCAGGCGCACGGCGACGCCGCGCAGCGCGAGCAGGACCGCGTCGCGCAGGCGCGCGCGCGCGAGTTCCGCGCGCTGGTGCAGCGCACGCGCGCCGCGCTCGACGCGCTGTACCGCAGCGACGCCGACGACGCGGCCAAGCGCACGCGCAAGGCCGAGCTGCTCGCCCGGCTGCAGGCCGACTACCGACGCCTGCGCGACCAGCGCTGGGGCGGCTGGAGCGGCTACGACGGCTGGTTCGCCGATGTCAACAACGCGAAGCTCGCGCTGCTGGGCACCTACGCCGACCTGGTCGACGCGTTCATGCGGCTGTACGCGCAGCAGGGCGGCGACTTCGAGCGCTTCTACGCCGAGGCCGCGCGCATCGGCGCCTTGCCGAAGGCCGAGCGCCACGCCACACTACGCGCGCTCACCGAACCACCGAACGAAGCCAACCGTGTCCAGGATCCGCGTCCATCGTGAACATCAACTGGGCCTGACGCGCGCGCGCAAGGTCGCCGCGCAGTGGGCCGACGAGGTCGAGCGCCGCTTCGACCTGCGCTGCACGCGGATCGAGGGCGACGACGGCGACACCGTCGAGTTCGAGCGCAGCGGCGTCGACGGCCGGCTGATCGTCGCCGCCGACCACTTCGACCTGGACGCGCGGCTGGGCCTGCTGATCGGCGCCTTCAGCCGCACGATCGAGACCGAGATCCTGCGCCAGCTCGACGAGCTGCTGGCGGCCGCGCCGAAGCCGCGCGCGGCCGCCAAGGCGGCGGCCAAGGCGCCGGCCGCGCGCAAGCCGCGGCGCTGAGCGCGGGGCTGCCGGCGTGCAGGCGCGCCGGCGGGCGGCTGCGCGCCGGCCGATCGAGCCGCCCGCGCCGGCGCCGCCCTACTTCAGCGACTCGATCAGGTCGACGTAGGCCTGCATCGCCTCGTCGGCGCCCTTGCCCTTCAGGCCCGCCCAGGCGTCGTACTTGGCGCGGCCGACGAAGTCGGTCAGGCCCGGGCGCTTGCCCTCGACGTCGCCGGCAGTCGCCTGCTTGTACAGCGCGTAGATCTTCAGCAGGGTCGCGTTGTCGGGCTTTTCCGACAGCTTCTTGCTGTCGGCGACGGCCTTGTCGAATGCCTTCTGCAGCTTGCTGGCCATGGCGGGAGCCTCCGGTGGGTCAGAATCGTTCGTCGGCCGGCGATGTTACCCAGCCGCGCACGGCCGGCGCCAGGAGGCAAGGGGATGGGTGAACCCGCACAACGCATGACCCGGGTGGACAACGCGTGGCTGCGCATGGACGGCCCGACCAACCGGATGCTGATCGTCGGCGTGTGGCTGCTGGAGCCGGCGATCGGCTACGACGCGCTGTGCGCGCGGGTGCAGGAGCGCTTCCTGCGCTATCCGCGCTTCCGGCAGAAGGTGGTGCAGGACGCGTTCGGCGCGCTGTGGGTCGACGACCCCGACTTCGACCTACAGCAACACGTGGTGCGCGAGCGGCTGCCGCGGCGGCGCGGCCAGAGCGCGCGCGCCGCGCTGCAGCAGCGCTGTGGCGAGCTGGCGATGACCCCGCTCGATCCGGCGCGGCCGCTGTGGCAGTACCACCTGGTCGAGCACTACGAGGGCGGCAGCGCGCTGATCATGCGGCTGCACCACTGCATCGGCGACGGCATCGCGCTGGTGTCGGTGGTGCTGTCGGTGACCGACGGCGGGCACACGCCGCCGCAGCTGCAGGCGCTGGCCGATCCGGAGCACGGCGACTGGCTGACGCGCACGCTGATCCACCCGCTGACCGGCCTGGTGGTCAAGGCGCTGGACCTGTCGGGCGAGGGCGTCGCGCGCTCGATCGACCTGGTCGCGAACCCGCAGGCGCGCGGGCGCGAGCTGGCGCGGCTGGGCGCGCGCGCGGCCAGCGACCTGGGGGCGCTGGCGCTGATGGCCGACGACTCGCCGACGCTGCTCAAGGGCAAGCCGGTCGGGCGCAAGCGGGTGGGCTGGGCCGAGCCGATCGCGCTCGACCAGGTCAAGGCGGTGGGCAAGGCGCTGGGTGCGTCGGTCAACGACCTGCTGCTGGCCTGCGTGGCCGGCGCGATCGGCGCGCACCTGCGCGCGCGCGGCGACGACCCGCAGGGCAAGGAGATCCGCGCGATGGTGCCGGTGAACCTGCGGCCGCCGCAGGACGCGTACAAGCTCGGCAACCAGTTCGGGCTGGCGCCGCTGGTGCTGCCGATCGGCATCGACAACCCGGTCGAGCGCGTGTACCAGGTGCGCGCGCGCATGGCCGAGCTCAAGGGCAGCCTGCAGCCGCTGTTCGCCTTCGGCGTGCTGGCGGTGGCCGGCTCGCTGAACCAGGCGGCGCAGGACGCGCTGCTGGGGCTGTTCGCGCGCAAGTCGACCGCGGTGATGACCAACGTGCCCGGTCCGGCGCGGCCGCTGACCTTCTGCGGCTCGACGCTGCGCCAGTCGATCTTCTGGGTGCCGCAGACCGGCGACGTCGCGGTCGGGGTCAGCATCTTCTCCTACGCCGGCGGCGTGCAGTTCGCGCTGATCAGCGACGAGCGGCTGTGCCCCGACCCGCAGGACCTGGTCGAGCGCTTCGCGCCCGAGTTCGACGCGCTGACCTGGCTCGCGCTGATGCTGCCCTGGGGCGAAGCCGCCGCGCCCGCTGCGACGCGCGCCGCCGCCGCGCGTCAGCCCGCGCCCAGGTAGTCGCCGGCCAGCGCGTGCAGGTGCGCCTGCGCGGCGGCGTCCAGGTAAGGGTGCAGCAGGCTGAGCACGTGGTAGGCGCCGCGCGCCATCGCCGCGGCCGCGTTTTCCGGCTCGAGCGCGCGCCGCGGATCGCGCACGTACTCGTAGCTGAGCCAGTAGGTCAGCACCACCACCATCGCGCTGGCCACCGCCTCGGCCTGCTCGCGCCCCGGCCGGGCCGCGCCGCTGGCGCCCAGGCCGGCCAGCACCGCCTGCACCGCGCGCGTCTTGTGCTTGAGCACGAACTGGAAGTGGGTCTCCAGGCGCCGGTTCTTCGACAGCAGGTCGTTCAGGTCGCGGTACAGGAAGCGGTACTGCCAGATCAGCTCGAACAGCATGTGGAAGAACAGCCACGCGTCCTCGAGGTGGCGCACCTCGTCGGCGGCGCGCAGCAGTTCGTCCAGCGCCTTTTCGTAGCGGTCGAACAGCGAGTTGATCAGCTCGTCCTTGGCCGGGTAGTGGTAGTACAGGTTGCCCGGGCTGATGCCGAGCTCGGCCGAGATCAGCGTGGTGCTGACGTTGGGCTCGCCGAAGCGGTTGAACAGCTCCAGCGTCACTTCCAGGATCCGCTCGGCGGTGCGCCGGGGTTTCTTCGTCGCCATGGCGGCGCAATCTAGCATCAACCCTGCGCCGGCAGCCGCACGGGGCGCTGCCTACAATTGCGCGCCATGCCGGCCGTGTCGTTGCGCAGCCTCAGCAAGGTCTACCGCAGCGGCCGCGGCGACTTTCGTGCGCTGGACGACGTCGGTTTCGACATCGAAGAGGGCGAGTTCTTCGGCCTGCTCGGGCCCAACGGCGCCGGCAAGACCACCCTGATCAGCATCCTCGCCGGGCTGACCCGCGCGAGCAGCGGCCAGGCGCGGGTGATGGGCCACGACGTCGTCGCCGCGTACGCGGCGGCGCGCCGCGCGATCGGCGTGGTGCCGCAGGAGCTGGTGTTCGACCCGTTCTTCAGCGTGCGCGAGACGCTGCGCATCCAGAGCGGCTACTACGGGCTGCGCCACAACGACCGCTGGATCGACGAGCTGCTCGCGCACCTGGGCCTGGCCGCGCAGGCCGACGCCAACATGCGCCAGCTGTCGGGCGGCATGAAGCGGCGCGTGCTGGTCGCGCAGGCGCTGGTGCACCGGCCGCCGGTGATCGTGCTCGACGAGCCCACCGCCGGGGTCGACGTCGAGCTGCGCCAGGCGCTGTGGCAGTTCGTGTCGCGGCTGAACCACGAAGGCCACACCGTGCTGCTGACCACCCACTACCTGGAGGAGGCCGAGGCGCTGTGCAGCCGGCTCGCGATCCTCAAGCGCGGCCGGGTGGTGGCGCTCAAGCGCACCGCCGAGCTGCTCGCCGGCACCGCCAGCACGATGCTGCGCTTCAAGACCGACCAGCCGCTGCCGCCGACGGTGGCGACGCAGGCGCGGGTGACCGGGCGGATCGTTCAGCTCAAGGCGCGCGACGCGGCCGAGGTCGAGTCGCTGCTGGCGCGCATGCGCGCGGCCGGCGTCAGGGTCGAGGGGCTGGAGATCGGCCGCGCCGACCTGGAGGACGTGTTCCTCGAGATCCTGCAGGCCGAGCCGGCGGCGGCCGCATGACCGCGCCCGCCCGTCCCGACGGCGACTGCCGCGGCGCGCTGGCGCCGCCGGCCGGCGGCATCGCGCAGCGCCTGCCGGCGCTGCGCGGCGCGCGCGCGCTGCTGCACAAGGAGCTGCTGCGCTTCTGGAAGGTCGGCGCGCAGACCGTGGTCGCGCCGGTGCTGACGACGATGCTGTACCTGGTGATCTTCGGCCACGTGCTGTCGGACCGGGTGCAGGTGTTCGCCGGCGTCGGCTACAACCGTTTCCTGGTCCCGGGGCTGGTGATGATGGCGGTGCTGCAGAACGCGTTCGCCAACACCAGCAGCTCGATGGTCCAGAGCAAGATCACCGGCAACCTGGTGTTCCTGCTGCTGACGCCGCTGTCGCACTGGGCCTGGTTCGTCGCCTACGTCGGCGCGGCGATGGTGCGCGGGCTGCTGGTCGGCCTGGGGGTGCTGCTGGCCACCGCCTGGTTCGTGCCGGTGCAGCTGCTGCAGCCGGCCTGGGCGCTGGTGTTCGCGCTGCTCGGGGTGGCGATGCTGGGCACGCTCGGGCTGATCGCCGGGCTGTGGGCCGACAAGTTCGACCAGATGGCGGCCTTCCAGAACTTCATCATCGTGCCGATGACCTTCCTGTCCGGCGTGTTCTACTCGGTGAACTCGCTGCCGCCGCTGTGGCGCTGGGTCAGCCACCTGAACCCCTTCTTCTACATGATCGACGGCTTCCGCTGGGGCTTCTTCGGCGCCGGCGACGTATCGCCGTGGCTGAGCCTCCTGGTGGTTGCCGCCGCCACCGCGCTGGTCGCGGCGGTGGCGCTGCAGCTGCTGAAGACCGGCTACAAGATCCGCCCCTGAACTTGCGCCGATAATCGCGCCATGTCCGAACCCACCCCCGAGCAGGTCGCGCAGTTCATCGCCGCGGGTCTGCCCTGCGAGCACCTCGAGGTCGAGGGCGACGGCCGCCACTTCTTCGCGACCATCGTCAGCACCGCGTTCGAAGGCCAGGCGCGGGTGCGCCGCCACCAGCAGGTCTACAGCGCGATGGGCGACCGCATGCGCGAGCAGGTGCACGCGCTGTCGATGCGCACGCTCACCCCGGCCGAATGGACCGCGGCGCGCGCCGCCGCCGGCGACCCGCACGATCGCTGACGGCTTGCGCCGCGCACGGCGTCCGACGCGGTCCCGGGCCGCCCTGGTTCGGATCCGGCGGGCAGCACCGAGCGGGCCAGCCCACCCCCAAGATGGACAAGCTCCTGATCCGCGGAGGCCGTGCGCTGCACGGCGAGGTCACGGTCAGCGGCGCCAAGAACGCGGCGCTGCCGCAGCTGTGCGCGGCGCTGCTGTGCGCGCAGCCGCTGCGGCTGCGCAACGTGCCGCGGCTGCAGGACGTGGCGACGATGCTCGCGCTGCTGCGCAACCTGGGCGTGGCGGCCGCGCGTGACCCGCAGCAGCCGGACGAGGTCCAGGTCGAAGCCGCGCGGATCAGCTCGCCCGAGGCGCCGTACGAGCTGGTCAAGACGATGCGCGCCGCGATCCTGGTGCTGGGGCCGCTGCTGGCGCGCTGCGGCCGCGCGCGGGTGTCGCTGCCCGGCGGCTGCGCGATCGGCTCGCGCCCGGTCGACCAGCACATCAAGGGGCTGCAGGCGATGGGCGCGCAGATCACCGTCGAGCACGGCTACATCGTCGCGCAGGCGCGCCGGCTGCAGGGCGCGCGCATCGCCACCGACATGATCACCGTCACCGGCACCGAGAACCTGCTGATGGCGGCCACGCTGGCCGAGGGCGAGACCGTGCTCGAGAACGCAGCGCAGGAGCCCGAGGTCGCCGACCTGGCCGAGCTGCTGATCCGCATGGGTGCGCGCATCGAGGGCCACGGCAGCAGTCGCATCCGCATCGAGGGCGTCGAGCGGCTGCACGCGCCGGCCGCGCCCTACGCGATCATCCCCGACCGGATCGAGGCCGGCACTTTCCTGTGCGCGGTGGCCGCCGCCGGCGGCGACGTGCGGCTGCTGGGCGCGCGCGCCGACCATCTCGCGGTGGTGCTGGACAAGCTGCGCGAGGCCGGCGCGACGGTCGAGCCGCAGACCGATGGCATCCGCATCCGCGCGGCCGGCCGGCCGCAGCCGGTGAGCGTGCGCACCAGCGAGTACCCGGAGTTCCCGACCGACATGCAGGCGCAGTTCATGGCGCTGGACTGCATCGCCGACGGCAGCTCGCGCGTGCTCGAGACGATCTTCGAGAACCGCTTCATGCACGTCAACGAGCTGCTGCGGCTGGGCGCGCACATCGAGATCGAAGGCCACATCGCGGTGGTGCACGGCGTGCCGCGGCTGTCGGGCGCGAAGGTGATGGCCACCGACCTGCGCGCGTCGGCGAGCCTGGTCGTCGCCGGCCTGGTGGCCGAGGGCGACACCCTGGTCGACCGCATCTACCACCTGGACCGCGGCTACGAGCAGATGGAGGCCAAGCTGCGGCGGCTGGGCGCCGACATCGAGCGGGTGCGCTGAAGGGGCGGCCGCGGTGATCACGCTCGCGCTGTCCAAGGGCCGGATCTACGACGAGACGCTGCCGCTGCTGGCCGCGGCCGGCGTGCGCGTCGCGCCCGACGGCGACGAGGACCGGCGGCTGATCCTGCCGACCAGCCGCGACGGGCTGCGCGTGGTGCTGGTGCGCGCCGCCGACGTGCCGACCTACGTGCGCTACGGCGGCGCCGACCTGGGCGTGGCCGGGCGCGACGTGCTGATCGAGCACGACGGCGACGGCCTGTACCAGCCGGTGGACCTGCGGATCGCGCGCTGCCGGATGAGCGTGGCGGTGCGCGCCGACTTCGACTACGCGGCCGCGGTGCGGCAGGGCTCGCGCATCCGGGTCGCGACCAAGTACACCCGCACCGCACGCCAGCACTTCGCCGACAAGGGCGTGCACGTCGACCTGGTCAAGCTGTACGGCTCGATGGAGCTGGCGCCGCTGACCGGGCTGGCCGACGCAATCGTCGACCTGGTGTCCACCGGCGCGACGCTGCGCGCGAACCACCTGGTCGAGGTCGAGCGCATCCTCGACGTGTCGGCGCGGCTGGTGGTCAACCAGGCGGCGCTGAAGCTCGGGCACCGCGTGCTGCGCCCGCTGATCGACGCGCTGGCGCAGGCCGCGCGCGCACTGCCATGACGATCGCAATTCGCCGCCTGGACAGCACCGCTGCCGGCTTCGACGCCGCGCTGCGCGCGCTGCAGCAGCTGCCGGCACAGGCCGACGCGGCGATCGACGCGCGGGTCGCGCAGATCGTCGCCGACGTCGCCGCGCGCGGCGACGCCGCGCTGCTCGCGTACAGCGCGCAGCTGGACGGCGTGCACGCGGCGGCGGCGGCCGAGCTCGAGCTCGCGCCGGCGCAGCTGCAGGCCGCGCTGGCCGCGCTGCCCGCGGCCGACCGCGACGCGCTGCTGGCCGCGGCGCAGCGCGTGCGCCGCTTCCACGAGCGCCAGCTCGAGGCCAGCGCGCGCGGCTTCGAGTACCGCGACGAGCACGGCAACCGGCTCGGCCAGCGGGTCACGCCGCTGGCGCGGGTCGGCATCTACGTGCCCGGCGGCAAGGCCGCGTACCCGTCGAGCGTGCTGATGAACGCGCTGCCGGCGCAGGTCGCCGGCGTCGGCGAGATCGTGATGGTGGTGCCGACGCCGCAGGGCCAGCGCAACCCGCTGGTGCTGGCCGCGGCCGCGGTCGCCGGCGTGCACCGGGTGTTCACGATCGGCGGCGCGCAGGCGGTGGCCGCGCTCGCCTACGGCAC
>CAZKCJ010000034.1:0-2990 GCA_964550885.1 uncultured Rubrivivax sp.
ACGGTGCCAACTCCTTGGTGCGACGCCACCAGCCTACGGGGCCAGTGGCTCACCAGGTGAGCTAGGCGGAGCATTCTTTCGAATCAGGTCGCCCGATGAGGCGATGGAGCAGCTCCCGCAGACTGTGGCCGAGTGCCACACCGTCATCGCGCAGTTGTGCGGCCCACGCCTTCCTTGGCCGTGCCGCCGTTGTCCATCGCAAAGGTGTCCACGTCCAGCGGCAACCCGCCGCAGGGCAAGACACCGTAGTCGGCTCGCTGGCCCGCCAGCAGCGTCTCGATCATCGGCGCGGCGAAGTCGAACATCTCGGGCGCGCGCGCATCCATGCGCTGGCGCAGCGTCGGGCTCGACGGCAGCAGGCCAATGCCCAGCGCTTGCTTGTAGAACGCATCGCCGCGAAAGTTCTCGATGGCGTCGAAGTCGCTCTTGCCCTGCACCAGCAGCCCGAGGTAGCTGCGCACGATGTCGCTGTTGGCCACGCCGCCCCTGACCGGCAGCGCCGCGTCGAGCCGACCGAGCACCGGCTGCACGGCCTTCAGGTACTGGCCCACCAAGGCCAAGCCGGCCACCGGGGTGAGGTCATAGTCGAGTTGCTTGACGATCAACTGGCGCATGGGTTCGAGCGGGGTTGGCGGTATCGAAACGGATACCCCATCTCAACGCACCCGCAGGGTGATGCGCCGTCAGGACCAACCCTGAGCAATTGCCCCATCACATCAACGGCTTGGCTGCAGGAGCGAGCGGCGGGGTCACGGATTCAGGTCAAGACGTGGTGCGCAGTGAAGCTCGACTTATTGAGCCGGTGCCTTTTGCCGATGTATGCATCAATGCAATGACGATACCGGCAGCGAAAAAGTAGGGAACAACAAAGTGCGGGGACTCGAAGTTCGGCTGCCCGAGAGCGTTAAGGTAGTTGCATATGAAGAAGATCGCTGCACCAAGTATTACAGCTGCTCTAGGTTTATCGTCAGCCGCGCGAAGACGCTTATAGAGGCGCAGCGCGCCAAAGAAGACCGTTGCGTGGAACAGCATCAGTATCGTGAAACCTATAAAACCGGAGCGAGCCAATGCCGATACATAGCTGTTGTGCGGCTCTCGAACGACTACTGCGGCACCACCTGTACCGGCCACTTGAAAGTCTGTCAAAGCAGGCCCATACCCAACGCCAACCGCCATCGTCGTGCCATTACGCGCCCACATGTGCAGCGACATTTCGCGCCAGTGTCGACGTTGCTGGATCCCAGCTGCTGCGCCCTCCATATCACTGCCGCGCTCTGCCTCGCCGCTCAGTGTCATCGTTTGCTCGATGATCGATTCGAGCGAGATCTTCTTCCCAATCCGCCCCTCGACTTCAAGACCGAGCATGCTCATGGCGAGCAATACGACCGCCGCAATAGCCAATACGCCGATGATTCGCCAAGTGGTGCGACTCTGACCACCGGCCATCGCTATCAGCATGGTTACTGCCAGAACCATCACGTATCCAGCTCGGGACTGAATCAGGAAGAAGCCCACTACGAAGCCAATCAACATCAGGAATGCAAGCGCTGCATCGCGTTGGGGGTGTGCAGTCGTCGGGGCGGCCCAGCGCCAGAGCAGCACACCGAACATCCCAGTCACAGCGACTGTTGGCCATGTGCTGTAGTACCCGAAAAGCGGAACCGCTTGCTGCATACCGGTCATGCGCGGCGATATGACGAGCAGCGCCGACTGCAGCGGATAGGCTAGTCCATAGACCGCCGTGGTCAAGCCCAGCGCGAGTAAGAAGCGGGCGATCCACCGTTGTTTGTCCGGATCCTGCAGGACCTTGATGGCGATGCAGTAGCCGGGGATCACGAACAGGATCTGGACCGTAGGCAGCGCGTCGCGTAGTGCGGGCATGCCGTAGGCCTCGAAGCCGCGTGGCAGATGAACCACGAGCAGCACCAACTGCCACAGCACGAACAACCACAGCGGGAACGGTAGCTGCCGATAGCCGACCCGCCAGAGGTAGGCCAGACTGCCGATGAGCGCCACGACCAGCACCAGTTCACTGACCGGCGCCCGCACGCTGCCGATCCCTACGGTGGCGTTGCCGAATCCGTAGCTGAGCAGCAGGTGCGCCAGCACCACCAGCAGGCACGCGCGCACCCACAAGGGGCCGCCAGGGGCGATCCAGTACAGCAGGCCGCCGCCGACGGCGAGCAGCGCGAGCAGCGCAGCCAGTGCGAACGCGAGCTGCGGCGCCAGCGCCGAGATCACGCCCAGCAGCGCCACGATGACCAGGCCGATCACCGCGACGATCAGCGGAACGACGAGCCCGAGCAGCCCGCGGGCGCTGATCGGGGGTCTGCGCGGCGCGCTTGGGGGGTTCACGCGCAGCGGCGGTTCAGCCGGCCAGATGGTTCTCAAGAAGCACCTCGAGCATATGCAAGCGGAAAGACTGCAGCGGGAAATCGGCGCCAAGGCCGTCGCGGTGGCCGGTGATCAGGCTGCGGATCAGGTAGGTGCCGAGGTAGGCCGCTGCCGGGAGGTCGCAAGGCGCGATCGCCTCGGCGTAGCGGGCCGCAGTGCTCGCGGAGGAGACCTGCAGACCAGCCGCAACTGCTGAACGCGCCTGGGTCCCGCCCAGCAAGGCCCGCTGCTGCAGCGAGTGATGCAGCGCATCGAGCCAAGGCAGGCCGTCGACGCGCGCGTGTTCCCAGTCGATCACGAAGATCCTGCCCGCCGGGTCACGCCGGATGTTCCAGGGCACGAAGTCACCGTGCTCGATGCATCGTGGCACCAAGTGGTCGCTCCAACGGTGCAGCGCGTCGAGGGCGCGGGCCAGTACCGCGGCCAACGGCTGCTGCTGCATCAGCGGCAGCGTGTCGTCCTTCAGGCTCTTCAAGGCCTGCGCGAACGGAACCCGCTCCCGGGTGACCAGGCACGCCAGGAAGTCGAACTCGGCCTGCCCGAGCGTCGTCCCGGCACGCGCCAGCGGCCCGGGGCTTTCCACCAGGAAGTAGCCT
>CAZKCJ010000034.1:3000-15075 GCA_964550885.1 uncultured Rubrivivax sp.
TGCGCCGTGTGCGGCGCCCCCGATCGCAAGCAGCGCCGGCGACTGCTGCGCAGCAGCCGTTTGCGCCACCGCCTGCAGCACGGTGGCCTCGTTGCGCAACGCGGCCGCTGCGGCTGCCGACTCGGCCACCCGCGCGTAGGCCACGGCGTCGCCGCGATCGGTCATGTACTTCAGCGTCGTCTTGGCGCGTGCCTCGTCGCCTTGCCCGAGCAGGCCGCCCACATGCAGCCGGGGTCCGGCTGGCAGCATTGCCGCGACTGCTGTTGACTGTGTGCACCAATTGCCCGCCGGCCGTACGAGCAGGGGCAGGCCCAGGCGCACCACCGGCGGCAGCACCAGCGCCAGCAGTTGCCGGTACACGCGTGCCGCCCAGCGCGACGGGTAGTACATCTGCAGCGTGGATTGCAGGACGCGGCGGTTGGCGGCCGGCAGCACCAGCCGCCCGCGCCCGGCCAGGTTGCTTAGCACCACGTGGGTCGGTCGGTTGCTGGACACTGTCAGCGTCGGATCGGCCTTGCGCACTTTGCGCATGTAGAGCAGGGCCGCGAGCTGGCCGGCCAGCATCCCGACCAGGATGCCCGCTTCGGCAAACACCGGCACCAGCAGCGCGACGCCGGCCACCGCGGTCACGGCTCCGATCAGGCTGCCCTTGGCGAGCAGGTCCGAGTGCATCAGCGTGCGGCGCAGGTATGACTCCATCCGGTACAGGTGCTGCAGCACGTAGTACGCCGCCTGCAGCGCCACCAGCGCGCCGAACACCGCGTACTCGCTGCCGTAGATCCAGCCCAGCAGTGGCGCGGCGAATACCGTCAGCAGTGCACCGATCGCGGTCAGCCCCAGGCCGCCGGCCACCTGCACGCCGGCCAGGAAGCGCAGCAGTGCCGGCAGGCCGCCGGTGCGCAGCTGTACCGCGCAGCGCACCGGGACCACGTTGTCCATCCACTGGAAGAACACGGTGATCAGGCCGGTCAGGTTCTGGACCGCGCGGATCGCGCCCGCGGCGTGCACGCCGACCAGGCTGGTGCCGACCAGCACGACGCCGGCGGCCGACACCCACTGCAGCTGCCACGACGCAAAGTAGTCACGGCTAGCGCGCCACTCGGCGCGCAGCACTGCCAGCGCCTGAGTCGCGGACGGGAGCAAGCGCAGCGTTGCGACGGTGCACACGGCCGAGACGGCAAAGGTAGCGGCCAGCACCCAAAACGCCGATGCAGGGGTCAGCGCGTCGCGGTCCGCCAGCACCAGCAACAGCACGATTTGCCCGCCGTAGGCCAGCACATCGGTGGCCAGCACCAGGCGCAGCTGATCCCGGGTGAACAGCGAGCGGCGCAGCCAGTCCTGCAGCTGGAACGCGGCCATCGCCGCACCGAGCGGCAGCGCTAGACCGTGCAGGCCGATTGCCGGCAGCCAGATGCCCAGCACCCAGCCGGTAGCCAGCACCAGCGCGACGGTGATCACCAGCACCGCCAGCATGCAGCCGAAGTAGCCGCGCAGCAGCGCGCGCTGCGCGCTGACGCCTTCGGCCAGCGGCACCGAGGTCATCATCGGCGCCACGACCAGTGACGCCTGGAAGGTGTTGGCGTACAGCAGGTAGGTCTGGGCGACCGCGTACACGCCGAAGCCGTCCAGGCCGAGCGTGCGCGCGAGCACGATGCCGATCAGGAAGTTGATGCCGCTCACCCACGCCTGGTCGAGCAGCGACCACAGGTTACGTGCGCGGATCATGGTGGTACCTTGCCATGGCTGTCCATCGCCAAAGCTGAGTGTCCCGCACAGATCGACGAGTCTGGGACAATTGCCCCGCGCGACGTATGCAAGCCGCTACGCAACGGTGTTGCGGCCCAATCGCGACAGTGCATTTCTGTGCCGCAGATCGACACGCGCAGGCACACGCGCCCCGCCATCGTCGGCCATTCAGCGCGCATGTATGCTGTCTGGCGAGCGGCGCACCGCGATCGCCTTTGGTACGTACCACGTCGCTAGCGCATCGGCTTGCCAGACGCGCCCGACAGTCTGCGTCCACGAAAGCATTAGGGCCCGCTGCGCGGCGCCTCGTGCTTTGCTCCTGACGACGTCCGGCTGCGCGCTGAGCCTGACGATCGCTGCTCCCAGGTCGATGATGACCTGGGCATAGGTGCGGTCGTGGGTGCGCACGACGATCGCTGATAGATCATCCACGACCTGCGCCGGTCCACCTAGATCAACGCAGATGACGGGAAGTCCATGGGACAAGGCTTCGAGAACGACATTCCCGCTGGAATCGTGCAGGCTTGGAAACAGCAAGGCGTCATGCGATTGATATACCGCCTGCAGTTCAGCCTGCGACAACCAGGGGTGCCATTGAATGCGGTGCTCGACTCCTGCAGCGGCGACTAGGCGTCGCCAGCGCGCCTCTTCGGGCCCCGTTCCGACCAGAGTCAGCATGGCGCCGGCACCCCGGTCTAGCGCTTCAATCAGCGCGCGGATGGCAATGGCGCCGCCTTTCCAGTGGATGAAGCGTCCAACGAAGAGCAGCCGCAGGCATTCGCTGCTGGCACGCTGTGGCTCGTCGGATTTGCTGATCTGGTGCGGCGTGCTGATGCCGATCTCGAGCTGGCACTTGGCACGTGCTCTCACGAAGCCCGGCAATGCCTGTCTCGTATCGTCGGTCTTGCACAGAATCAGGGCTGATTCCCGCAGGCAACGCCTGAGCATCGGATTGGCGCGTGCCAGCACCAAGAGCAGGTCTCGCAGCAACTCACTTGCGTGCGGCCGCCAGCCCATGTCGCGGCGAAGCGCCATCGGCGCACGCTCGCCGCCGCCCACGGGGCCGAAGACAAACGGCACCCCTAGCTTCCAGAGCCGGCTGGGTGTTCTGAAGCCGCCGAAGGTCAGGTGCTGAACTGCGTGAAACCGGATCCGCTCGTGAAGTTCCCGTGCCGTGCGTAACACGCCGAACTGCCACAAGGCGTAGTACATCTGCACGGGCAGACCCCGACGCTTCAGCCAGAGTAGGCAGTTGGGCAGGTCGTAGTAGACGAAGCGCAGTTGCGGCCGCTGTGGCGACGCCGCCAGTGCCGCCTCGATGGCTGTCTGGTTGTTGCTGCGGGTCAGTACCCACACTTCATGGCCGAGCGCAGCCATCTCATTTGCCCAGTGCCAGCCCACGCCGGGTTCGGATCCCTTGCCGGGCTCGCAGGCGTAGGCTGAGAGCAGGATCCGCAGCTTCATCGCGAAGCCGGCGTTCCGGTAGGGGCGACGGCCGCACCGCCGCTGCGATCCCGGTCTGCATGGCCGTGGCGGAGCGCCAGTGCGTCCAACACGGCGGCTGCCGCTTTCTCGGTTGCCTCGGCAACGGTGCCGGCAGTCGAGATCACGGTGCAGCGGCGCAGCCGCTTCGCGAGTTCGAGGTACGCCGCCCGCTGCATCGCCGATGCCTCAGCGCTGACTTCCTGCTTGCGTGCCTGCAAGGTTTCGACTGGAGCGTCCAGCACGAGCCACAGTTGCGGCTGCGGAACCCAGGCGGCCGCAGCGCGGATGGCACCGGTGCCTCCCGCCCAGCGGTAGCGCTTCGGGTCGGCGATCATGTCGTGCAGGTAGCGATCGAAGACCACGAAGGTGGAGCGAATGATCAATGGCCTGATCCGCAGCCACCAGCCGGCCGTGTACTCGAATACCAGCAAGCCGAGTTTGACGAGTGAAGCCGCACGACTGCGCGCCACCTGATCGTGCGGCGCGATAGCAGAGGCTGCGGCGGCAGCGCTGCGGCGCAGGAGCACGGTGGGGCGCAAGTGGAAGTACGCGTGTCCTCGAAAGGCCGGCTTCACTTCGTCGATCAGGTGTTCGATCAGCGTGGACTTGCCGGAGCCGTCGGCGCCCAGCACTCCGATTACGAGTCCTGTTGGCCGGAGCACCCTCAGGACGATGCGGTTGAGCTCGTTGTGCAGCGCACGCAGCCGCGACACCCAGCGCTCCCGCGGCATGGCGCGAGCCAGGTCGGCCGCCAGTCGGCCCAGCGCTGCCGCCGTCGGTGGCGGATTGGATTCGGCCAGCAGGGCCTCGAACGACGGAGACAGTCGTTCACCCAGGTACTGCCTCAATAGGACAGCAGCACCCTCAGGATCACGCGCGTATGTCCGGCGCAAGTAGTCCAGGTGATCTGTGCCTAGGCTGCGCTTGTCGATGCGCTTGATGAGGTAGTACAGCAGGGCCATAGGGGCTGCCGGAACCCAGTAGCCGCGTCGGTCGCGTTCACGTGAGCCCAGGACGGTCGCCGCAGGCAGCCACAGGCGCGTGCGTCGCCGGTAGTCGCCGCAGACGTCGAACTCGACGAAGACCGCGCGGGCGTCCACGAAGGCTGCCAGCACGAAGTACTCGGCACCGATCTCATGCCGCAGCCGTTGCACCACGCGTGCGTCAATCCGACCGGCCACTTCTTCGATGACCCCCGCGATGCGCGGCAGATCCGTCGGGTGGACCATGAAGTCCACGTCCGAAGGAATGCTGTCTGGGTAGCTGTCGACCTGCCCGAGCAGGCAGTACGCGATCCCGCCGCGTTCCAGCGCAGCGAGCAGCTCTGCCAGTGCGGCGGCGCGCCAGCGGGGCGACGACGAGGATTGGGCACGGTAGCCGTCGATCGGGGGCATGGTTGCGGGTGGCGCGGGTCGGTACGGCCGCCCGCTCGGGGGAATCAGGGTCCTGCACCCGTCGCGGACGGCGCCGCAGCGCGGCCGCGAGTATTGCATCGCATCTGCGTGTGTCTGCAGGGCGGCGCGTGCGCACTGCGCGCAAGCGCGCGGAATTGCCGAAGCCGGCCTGCGGCCGGGCGCGAGCGTGACCGTTGCACCCCCTCATCCAGGGGGTTTTGGGGGTCGGCGGCTCCCGGAACGGGTGTTCGGCGCGATTTCGCGGCGATACTCGGTCGCAACCGGCGACGAACCGATCAGCCTTCAAGAGAGCACGAGCATGAAGCGAACACGATCCACCCTGGCCGCAGCCGCGCTGCTGGCCTTCGCCGCGGGCGCGTCGGCGGGGCCGATGTTCGGCAGCTTCGACCTGGCGACCTTCGACTTCGACGTGACCAGCTACAGCAGCGGCGGCGGCAATGGGCTGACCGGCAACGCCACTGCCGCCGGCACCAGCAACGGCGTGGGCTGGAGCATCGGCGGCACGCCCAGCGGCGGCACCAACTTGTGGAGCGGGCGCACCACCACCAACGGCAGCTTCAGCTTCACGGTGCTGCCGATCCTCACCGACAACCTGCACCCCAGCATCGACTTCACGATCACCTTCGCGCAGCCGGTGGCTGACCTGATCGTCGCGCTGGACAACGACAACACCACCGATTCGATCAACTTCGGGCTGGTGCCGTGGCTGACGCAAGGCGTGACGGTGTCCGGCACGCAGCTCGCGCTGGCGACGCCGGCCGGCGGCGGGCTGGCCTGGTTCAAGGGCGTGAACAGCCTGACGGTCTCGCACGTCAACAACAACGGCAGCGGCGACGGCTTCGACCTGGCCTTCCACGCGATCCCGGTGCCCGAGCCCGAGGCCTACGGCCTGGCGCTGGCTGGCGTCGGCGTGGTCGCGGTGGCGCTGCGCCGGCGGCGGCGCGCGGCGTAGGACAGCGGCAGCCGCGCGTCGGGGCGAGCCTAGGTGCGCGGCGGCCAACCCGGTTTTCAGGCAGACAACGGAGATCCACGAATGAACAAGACCCGGATGGCATGGCTGGCGGTGGCCGGCTTCGCGTGCGCGAGCGCACAGGCCGACGTGTACAACCTCAGCGCGACCAAGTCGCCGCGCGATTTCACCGGCATCACGGTGGTCTCGAACCCGAACTTGCAGGGCAACGGCTACACCTTCAGCAATGCGACCAGCGGCGCGCTGACCTACATCGTCACGCCCTTCGACGGCTCCACCACCGCGGCCACCGACGACTACGTGGCCGCGCGGCGCTTCGGCAGCGTGTCGCTGCCGCAGCAGGGCTGGGAGTGGAGCTACTGGGTGCAGATCGACGGCGGGTCGCTGTACCAGGTGGGCTTCGGCGGCGGGATCGGCGATGCCACGCCGGGGTTGCCGCCGCCGTGGAATGGCTATGGCGGTGGCGTGCCGGCAATCGGTTCCGGGGACTACACCAGCACCGCGGCGCTGGCCTTCGCGACCGCGCCGACCCACTCGTTCGTCCTGGGCGCCGGGCAGTCGGCCAAGGTGTTCTTCATGGACGACATCTGGGGCGACAACACCGGCGGCGTGTCGATCGACGTGACCGTCGTGCCCGAGCCGCAGGCCTACGGCCTGGCGCTGGCCGGGCTGGGCATGGTTGCGTTGATGCTGCGGCGCCGGCGGCGCCGCGCGTAGCGCGCGGCTGCCGCCCGGCGGCAGCGCGCTCGGCACCGCGGACCACGGTTCCGGTGCCTGACCGGTGCGGCATTTGGCCGCACCTTTTTTCTTCTGCGCGGCTCAGCGCCGGCGCGGCGCGAGCAGCCGCTGTGGCTGCAGCGGCGCATTGCGTGGGTAAGCCGTCGGGCTCGATGCCGCGGTCGGGCGGGCTGCGCCCACGCCCGGGCCGCGCGGAGAAATGCGGCGCCGGCCGCGGGCCGGCAGCCAGACTGCGGATAATGCGCGCGCCGCAGGCCGGGTCCAGTGCTCCGCGCCGCCTTCTGCGGCAGCTTCTCATGCTCCTGCCAAACCCGCGCATCGATCCGCGGCCGCTGCTTGCTGCGGCCTGGGTGGTGGCGCTGCCGGTCGCGGCGTCGGCGCAAGCGGCCGGCGCGTACAGCGCGCCGGCGGCATCCGCCACGCCGCCGGTGCTGCTCGCGGCGGCGTCGGCGCCCGCGCCGATCGCCGCGCCCGCGATCACCGCCACGCCCGCGCCCGCCGCCACCGCAGCGCTCGCGCCCGCGGCCACCGCAGCGTCCGCGCCCGCGGCCACCGCAGCGTCCGCGCCCGCGGCCACCGCAGCGTCCGCGACCACCTCCGGGTCCACGCTGGCCGCAGCCCCAACCGCGGGGTCGGCGCCCGCGCCGTACGCATCGCCTGCCCCCGGCGCAGCGCCGGACGCCGCGCCTGCGGCTTCGGCGCCCTGGTGGCAGTCGGCCCAGACGCTGCTCGGCCTGGACGAGGCCGAGGGCAACTACTGGCGGCTGATGGCCTTCCCGTATACCCAGCACTTCCACAAGGACGAGGCCGGGATCCACCGGCCGGTGTACCTGTTCGGGTTCGAACGCCAGCGCGCGAACGGCTGGCTGTGGGGCGCGGTGTACTTCAGCAACTCCTTCGGCCAGTCCAGCGGCTACGTGTACCTGGGCGAGCGGGTGTCGGGCTGGAGCCCGTGGCCGCAGCTGTACGCGCAGTGGACCGCCGGCGTGGTCTACGGCTACACCTATCCGTACGAGGACAAGATCCCGTTCAATTTCAAGGGCTTCGCGCCGGGGGTGATCGTCGGCATGGGCTGGCGCTTCACGCGCGAGTTCTCGCTGCAGGCGAACCTGCTGGGGGCGGCCGGGCTGATGCTCGGCTTCACCTGGGACTTCCGCTGAAGCCGCGCGCGGCGGCGCGCGCTGGTGGCCGAGCGTGCGCGGCGGCGCGCGCGGATGGCCGAGCGTGCACGGCGGCGCGCGCGGATGGCCGAGCGCGCACGGCGGCGCGCGCTGGTGTTTGACGGCGTGCAGCGGCGCGCGCGGGTGCGCTCAGCCTGGCGCCGCGCCGGGCGTGCCGCCCAGCAGGTCGAACAGCGTGCGCGCGACCACCTTGGTCGCGCGCCGCAGGTCCTCGAGTACCAGGTGCTCGTCGGCGCGCTTGGCGTTGCTGTCGAGCACGCTGCGCGGGCCGGCGCCGTAGATCGCGGCCGGGATGCCGCGTTCGGCGTACAGCCGCACGTCGGTGTACAGCGGCGTGCCGCTGGTCGGGATCGGCTCGCCGAAGACCGCCTCGCCGTGGCGCTGCAGCGCCTGCACCAGCGCGGCGTTGCCGGGCAGCGGCTGCAGCGCGCGCGCCAGCAGCAGCCGGCGGATCTCGACGCCGACGCCGGGCACCTTGGCCGCGGCCGCGCTGATCACGCGGCGCAGCTCGGCCTCGACCGCGGCCGGGTCCTCCTCGGGGATCATCCGCCGGTCGAGCTTCAGCACCACCTTGCCCGGCACCACGTTGGTGTTGGTGCCGCCTTCGATGCGGCCGACGGTGAGCGACGGGTGGCTGATACCCGGCACCCGTGAGCGGATCTGGCGGTAGCCGCGGTTGCACGCGTACAGCGCGTCGAGCACCGCGGTGGCGCCCTGCAGCGCGTCGACGCCGGTGTCGGGGATCGCCGCGTGCGCCATGCGGCCGAGCACGGTCACCTCCAGCTGCAGGCAGCCGTTGTGCGCGGTGACCACCTGGTAGCTGAAGCCGGCGGCGATCAGCAGGTCGGGACGGGTCAGGCCCTGCGCCAGCAGCCAGCCGGGGCCGCATTCGCCGCCGAACTCCTCGTCGTAGGTGAAGTGCAGCTCGACACTGCCGTGCAGCGGCGCGCGCAGCGCGTCGAGTGCGCGCAGCGCGAAGGTGTAGGTCGCGAAGTCGCTCTTGCTGACCGCCGCCGCGCGGCCGTAGAGCCTGCCGTCGACGATCTCGCCGCCGTAGGGGTCGTGGCTCCAGCCTTCGCCCGGCGGCACCACGTCGCCGTGCGCGTTCAGCGCGACCGTCAACCCGGCGCCGTAGCGCCGGCGCACGATCAGGTTGGTGATCGACTGCAGGCCCTGCGTCTGCACCTGCGCCGCGGGCACCGGGTGCTGCTCGGCCTGCAGGCCGAAGCCTGCCAGCAGCTCGGCGGTGCGGCGCGCGTGCGGCGCGTTGTCGCCGGGCGGGGTGTCGGTGGGCACCTGCACCAGCTGCTGCAGGAAGCGCAGCTCGTCGCTGAAGTTGGCGTCGACCCAGGCGTCGAGGCGGTGGTAGGCGTCGGTCATCGGGGCTCCCGTGCGAGCTCGTCGAGCAGCTGCTGGAACGCGGCCACCGCGGCCTGCGCGTCGTCGTTGGTGACCGTCTCCAGCGGGTTGTGGCTGATGCCGCCGTTGCCGCCGCGCACGAACAGCATCGCCTGCGGCAGCAGCTCGTGCAGCTTCATCGCGTCGTGCCCGGCGCCGCTGGGCATGCGGTGCACCGGCAGGCCGAGCGCGGCGACCGCTCGCTCCCAGCGCGCCTGCCACGCGGGCGCGCTGGGTGCGGCCGCGCTCAGGCTGGTGGGTACCAGCGTGTGGCGCAGGCCGCGGCGCGCGCAGATGCGCGCGAGCTCGGCCTGCACGTCGGCCCAGCAGGCGTCGCGCACCGCGTCGGTGGGCGCGCGGATGTCCAGGCTGAAGCTGCAGCGGCCGGGCACGACGTTGGTCGAGCCGCCCGGCACCTGCAGCTGGCCGATGGTGCCGACCAGGCCGGGCGCGGCGGCGGCGCGCTGCTCGACGTACAGCGCCAGCTCGGCCACCGCGCAGGCGGCGTCGTGGCGCTGGCCCATCGGCGTGGTGCCGGCGTGGCTGGCCAGGCCGACGACTTCGCCGCTGAAGCGCGCGCTGCCGTTGATCGAGCTGACCACGCCCAGCGGCAGCTCCAGCTGGTCGAGCACCGGGCCCTGCTCGATGTGCAGCTCGACGTAGCCGAGGTAGCGCGCCGGATCGCGGCGGCAGGCATTGATCGCCGCCGGCGTGCCCGGCAGGCCGGCGGCGCGCATCGCCGCGCGCATCGTCGTGCCGGCGGCGTCGGTCTGCCCGAGCCAGGCGGGGTCGAAGCTGCCGGTGAGCGCGCTGGAACCGATGAAGGTGGCCGGGTAGCGCTGGCCTTCCTCGTCGGCGAAGGCGACCAGCTCGACGCCGAAGGGCAGCCGCCGGCCGGCGCGGTGCAGCTCGCGCACCGCGGCCAGCGCGACGAAGATGCCGAGCCGCCCGTCGTAGCGGCCGGCGTTGCGCACCGTGTCGAAGTGGCTGCCGGTGAGCAGCCGCGGCGCGCCGCGCTCGCGGCCGTGGTAGACGCCGACCACGTTGCCGACCGCGTCGAGCCGCACCTGGTCGAAGCCGCAGTCGCGCAGCCAGCGCTGCAGCTGCGCCTGGCAGGCGCGGTGCGCGTCGCTGAGGTAGGTGACGGTGAGCTGGCCCTGCTCGGCCCAGCCGGGCTCGCTGTGGCGCGCGAGCAGCTCGGCGCAGTCGAGCACCTGGTTGCCGAGCACCGGCTCGTGGCCGAAGCGGTCGTTCAGCCGCAGCTCGGCGATGCGGTGGATGTTGCGCAGGCACTCGGCGCGCTCGAGCTCGGGCGGGTGGAGCAGGCGGCGCTCGAAGGTGGCGATGATCTCGGCCTTGTCCAGCCCGCGGCCGCGCGGGCCGCGCACCGCGAGGATGAACGGGAAGCCGAAGCGCTCGCGGTAGGCGGCGTTGAGCCGCGCGAGCTGCGCGAGCTCGGCCGGCGTGCACGCCCCCAGGCCGGCGCTGCGCTGCTCGTGCCGGCTCTCGGTGGTGAGCGCGCCGGCGGCCAGCGCCTTGCCGGCGAGCTCGGGGTGCGCGCGGATCAGCGCGAGCTGCGCCGCGGCGTCGGCCGCGCGCACCACCTCGACCAGCGCGCGCTTCAGCTGCGCGAGGCTCGCGAACGGCCGCCGCGGCCAGGCGGCGGCGGCGATCCACGGCGAGTGCTCGTAGACGCCGGCGAGCAGCGCGGCGAAGCCGGCCTGGTCGGCGGCGTTGAGCTCGGCCAGCGTCGCCACGCCTACTCCCACACGAAGGCGCTGGCCGCGTCGAACGGGTGCACCGCCTGCCAGTGGCGCGCGATGTCGATGCGGCGCGCGATCCACACCCGCTCGTGCGCCTGCACGTGGTCGAGGAAGCGCTGCAGCGCGCGCATCCGTCCGGGGCGGCCGAGCAGCCGGCAGTGCATGCCCACGCTCATCATCGTCGGCCGCTCGGCGCCTTCGGCCCAGTGCAGGTCGAAGGCGTCGCGCAGGTAGCGGAAGAACTCGTCGCCGTGGCTGAAGCCCTGCGGCAGCGCGAAGCGCATGTCGTTGCAGTCCAGCGTGTAGGGCACCACCAGGTGCGGCGCGAGGCTGCCGTCGCTGCGGCGCACCTGCAGCCAGTACGGCAGCTCGTCGGCGTAGGAGTCGCTGTCGTAGACGAAGCCGCCGTGCTCGACCACCAGCCGGCGGGTGTTCGGGCTGTCGCGGCCGGTGTACCAGCCCAGCCCGTGCAGCGGCGCCGGGTCGCCGGGCCGCCCGCTGGCGAGGCGCTCGAACAGCTGCAGCGCGCGCGCCAGGTGCTCGCGCTCGGTGGCCTCGTCGACGCCCTGGTAGTGGATCCAGCGCCAGCCGTGGCAGGCGATCTCGTGGCCCAGCTCGACGAAGGCGGCGGTGACCTCGGGGCTGCGCTCCAGCGCCATCGACACGCCGAACACCGTGAGCGGTAGGCGGCGGCGCTCGAACTCGCGCAGCAGCCGCCACACGCCGACGCGGCTGCCGTACTCGTAGATGCTCTCGATGCTCTGGTGCCGCGCCGGGTACGCGGCCGGGCTGGCCAGATCGGACAGGAACTGCTCGCTGCCGGCGTCGCCGTGCAGCACCGAGTTCTCGGCGCCCTCCTCGAAGTTGAGCACGAACTGCAGCGCGACCCGGGCATCGCCGGGCCAGCGTGGCGGCGGCGGATGGCGGCCGTAGCCGGCCAGGTCGCGGGGGTAGCGGGAGGGCGTGGACATCGGGGCGGGAGGCGTGAGGCGAGGGGGTAGCGGTGTTGGCGGCGTGGTGGCGTGGTGGCGTGGTGGCGTGGTGGCGTGGCGGTGTGGCGGTGTGGCGGTGTGGCGGTGTGGCGGTGTGGCGGTGTGGTGGCGTGGCGGTGTGGCGGTGTGGCGGTGTGGCGGTGTGGCGGTGTGGCGGTGTGGCGGTGATGTGCGCTGCGAAGGAGGCGTCGCGTGGCGCGCGCGACGTGGCGTGTGCGACTTGGCGGTGACGACTTGGCGGTGACCACTTGGCGGTGACCACTTGGCGGGTGCGGCGTGGCGGGTGCGGCGTGGCGGGTGCGGCGTGGCGGGTGCGGCGTGGCGGTGGCGGCGTGGCGGTGGCGGTGGCGGTGGCGGTGGCGGTGGCGGTGGCGGTGGCGGTGGCGG
>CAZKCJ010000035.1:0-15020 GCA_964550885.1 uncultured Rubrivivax sp.
GGATCGAGGACCTGCTCGCGCTGAACGCGATGTTCCGGCCGGGGCCGATGGACAACATCCCGTCGTTCTGCGCGCGCAAGAACGGCCGCGAGCCGATCCGCTACCCGCATCCGCTGCTGGAGCCGGTGCTGGCCGAGACCTACGGCATCTTCGTGTACCAGGAGCAGGTGATGCAGGCCGCGCGCGTGCTCGCCGGCTACACCCTCGGCGGCGCCGACGAGCTGCGCCGCGCGATGGGCAAGAAGAACGCCGAGAAGATGGCCGAGCAGCGTGCGATCTTCCGCAGCGGCGCTGCCGCCCGCGGGATCGACGCGGCCAAGGCCGACGAGATCTTCGACCTGATGGAGAAGTTCGCCGGCTACGGCTTCAACAAGAGCCACGCCGCGGCCTATGCGGTGCTTGCCTACCAGACCGCGTGGGTCAAGGTGTACTGCCCGGCCGAGTTCTACGCGGCCAACCTGACGGTCGAGATCGACGACACCGACAAGCTGCGCGTGCTGCTCGACGACGCGAAGCGCTTCGGCCTGCGCTTCGAGCCGCCGGACATCAACCGCGGCGTCTGGCGCTTCGAGCCGGTCGACAACGACGACGCCGCGGCGCGCGGCTGCGTGCGCTACGGCCTGGGCGCGATCAAGGGCACCGGGCAGGCGGCGATCGACGCCATCGTCGCCGCGCGCGATGCGACCGCCGCGCAGGAGGGCCGCGGCGGCGGGCCGTTCCGCAGCCTGTTCGACTTCTGCGCGCGCATCGACCGCCAGCGCGTGAACAAGCGCGTGGTCGAGGCGCTGATCAAGGCGGGCGCCTTCGACGCGCTGCACGCCGACCGCGCGGCGCTGCTGGCCAGCGTGGGCCTGGCCTTCGACTGGGCCGACGCGCAGGCGGTGCATGCGCTGCAGGGCGGGCTGTTCGACTTCGGCGCCGACGGCGAGCTGTCGCACGCCGCGTCGACCCACGAGCCGGCGCTGGTGGCGGCCCCGCGCTGGAGCCTGCGCGAGCAGCTGACCCACGAGAAGGCGGCGATCGGCTTTCACCTGTCGGGCCACCTGTTCGACGAGCACGCGGCCGAGCTGCGGCGGATCTGCCCGACGCCGATCGACGCGCTGCAGGACGCGCGCGAGCCGCAGCTGGTGGCCGGCATCGCCGGCGCGCCGCGGCTGGTCAACGGCCAGCGCGGCCGCGCGCTGCTGTTCATGCTCGACGACGGCAGCGCGGCGCTCGAGGTGTCGGTACCCGACGAGCTGATCGACGCGAACCGCGAGCTGCTGCAGGAGGACGCGCTGCTGGTGCTGCAGGGGCGGCTGCAGCTGGACCGCTTCAGCGGCGGCCTGCGGCTACACGTGCAGCAGCTGTGGGACCTGGCGGGCGCCCGCGCGCGCTTCGGCCGCTACCTGCAGCTGGCGGTGGGCGCGCGGCTGCCGGCGCTGCCCGAGCTGATCGGGCGCTGGCCGCCGCGCCGGCTGCCCACCGAGCAGGGGGCGCTGACGCAGGGGCTGCGGGTGCGGCTGCAGCTGCGCCGCGCCGGCGCCTGCGCCGAGCTCGACCTGGGCGACGACGGCCGCTTCTGGCCGAGCGACGAGGCGCTGCACGCGTGGCGGGGCTGCGCGCAGGACGAGCGCATCGAGATCGTCTACGGCGGCTGAAGCGGCGCCGGGCCGCGCACAGTGCACGCGGCCCGGCGTTCGGTGCAGGCCCGGCTACGGACGCGTCGGCGTGGCGCTGTCGGCAGTCGGCCTGCTGCCCTTGGCCGGCCGCGCGGCGGGCTTGTCCGCGGTGTTCGCCAGCGCGGTCGCGGCGTAGGGCGCGGCGTTGACGGTCAGGCCGTTTTGCGAGAAGCGGCTGGCGTTGCCCGGGCCGATGCCGCTGACGCGGCCGACCAGGTCGGCCCAGTCCTTGAACTCGCCGGCCTTGCGGGCGTCGACGATCTTGACGGCCAGCCCCGGGCCGATGCCCTTGACCGATTCGAGCTCGGCCTGCGACGCCTTGTTGGCGTCGACCGCCGCGTGGGCGAAGGTGAACGCGAACGCGGCCAGGCACAGCGTGGCGAGCGAGCGGATCGAGCGGATCTTCATGGCGAACCTCCTGTTCGGCTGTCTGGGCCGCGCGCCCATCGCAGCGGCCTGGGGCTCATTGTTCGCAGCCCTGCGGCCGCGCGAAACCCGCTGAAGGGTGGGTCGAAGAGGGCCCCCGATCGGGGGAGTTGCGCCGCCGGCGCAAGTCCGCAGCGGCCGCAATGCTCGGGGTGGCGAGCCGGGCGCTGCGGTCTCGCAGCTGCAGCGCGGATCGCCCGGTGTCGGCTGCGGGCTCAGCCGCACATCGTCAGCGTGCATCGTCAGCGCGCGTCGTCGGCGCGCCGCAGCACTGCGTACAGGCTGTCGCTGATCGGCAGCCGGTCGCGCCAGTTCATCCGCTGCACTTCGAGGCCGGCGGCGCGCGCGGCGGCGGCCAGCGTCGTCGGGCTGAAGTAGTTGACGTGGTCGGGCCAGCGGTAGCCGCACCAGCGCGCGCCGCGCAGGCGGCGGTTCCAGCTCGCGTAGTTGGGCACCTTGACGATCACGCGGCCGCCGGCGCGCAGCGTGCGCGCGCATTCGCGCAGCAGCGGCAATGGCTGCAGCTCGTGCTCGAGGAAGGAGGCGAGCACGATCAGGTCGAGACTGCGCACCGCCAGCGCGGCCAGGCCGTCGAGCGCGCTGGCGTGCACGCACTGGCCGCCGTAGGCTGCGAGCGCGGCCTGCGAGCGGCGCGCGAGCTCGTCGCTGAGCTCGATGCCCAGCGGCACGCAGCGCGCGCGCAGCGCGGCGGGCAGCCGGTCCATCACCGTGCCCAGCAGCGCGCCCTCGCCGCAGCCGAGGTCGAGCAGCCGGATCTGCGGCGTGTGCAGCCGGCGCACGATCGCCACCGCCAGGTCGGCGACCTTGTTGCGCTTGAGTACGCGCAGGCGGAAGCGCTTGGCGGCGGTGCTCAGCGCGTACAGCGCCGGTTCGGCGGCGGCGCGGCGCTCGGCCTCGCGCGCCGATGAGACCTCCCACGCGATCTCGGTGCGCAGGCTGTCGTAGCCCGGCGGGTTCTCCAGGAACACGAAGCCGCTCTCGCGGCACTCGCGCACCACCCACGGCGGCGGCGCGATCGCCAGCGTGGTGGTCGCGGTCTCGCGCTCGAGCAGCGGGCACACGCGCTTCATTGCGGCCGCTCCGCTGCGGGCTGCGCGGCCCGCGGCGCACGAAACACGGTGCGCCCGGCGAACGCTGTCAGGTCCAAAGTGGCCTGCGGCCACTTTGGACCGCAGGCCGCCAGCGACGAACCGCGTTTCACTTCACTCGGTCCAGTGCTCGGCGATCCAGGTCGCCGGCCGCAGGTGGCGCCAGCGCCGGTTGCGCCGCCCGGCCAGCGCATCGGGCGGGTTGACCTCGCCGTGGAAGACCATGATCCGCGTGCCCGGCGGCACCGTCGGCGTGCGCCAGTAGTTGGTGGGCCAGCGCGGGATGCCCTGGTACTTGAAGCTGCGGCACCAGCCCTTGGGCCAGTAGGCCAGCCGGCCCTGCGCGTGCAGCATGTGCGACAGGTACTCCTGCTCGTTGCGGTAGCGCTTGCGTACCTCGGCCTGGTGCTCGACGAAGTGCTGCAGCAGGTCGGCGTGCGTGCCGAGCTCGAAGCGGTAGACCGAGGAGTTGCCGGTCACGCGCCACGGCCGCTTCCAGTCGTGGATGATCAGGAACTCGCCCGGCTGCTCGAAGAACGCGTCGAGCGCGCCGACGATCACCACGTCCAGGTCCAGGAACAGCGCGCGGCCGCGCAGCCCGTGCAGGTCGGCGCTGAAGGTCGACAGCTTGCGCCAGCCGCGCTCGGCGCCGGGCTCGACCGCCATCACCGGCAGCGGCAGGCACTGCACCTCGGCGCGCACGCCGTGCGCGTCGTCGGTCAGGCAGACGAACGCGAACGCGCCGCTCAGGTGCCGGCGCGCCATGCCGTACAGCCGATTCACGTACTCGGGGCCGTACTTGCTGCCCCACTTCATGCACAGCACGGTGCGCGGCGGCGCGGTCATGCAGCCGGCTCCCGCCGTGCGGCACGCACCCGTGCGTGGGTTGCGCCGTGCACCCGCGCGCGCGCGGCGGCACGCACCGGCAGCTGCACTGCCGCGCGCCGCCGCAGCTGCGTTGCCGCGCGCATCCGCGCGCGCGCTGCAGCGCGGCCCGGCGCGTTCACAGCGCCTCCACGCGCCGCGGCGGCAGCGTGTCCCAGCCCTGGCAGCCGGGGCACTGCCAGAAGTGGTGCTGCGGCTCGAAGCCGCAGCCGGCGCAGCGGTAGCGCTGCAGCGGCTCGGCGGCGGCGGCGACGGCGTCGTGCACGCGCACCGCGGCCTGCGCATCCCAGGCGCTGCAGGGCAGCTCCAGCGCCTGCGCCGCGGCCACCAGCCCGGGGCGGCGCTGCAGGTGGGCCAGCACCAGCTGCTGCCGCGCCGCGTCGTCGGGCTGCAGCAGCAGCAGCGCGCGCAGCAGCTCGATGTCGGCGTCGTCGGCGTAGGCGCGCGCGAGCGCGGCCCGGGCCGCCGGCGCGCTGCCGGCGGCGAGCGCGCAGCGCACGTAGCCGGCGGCGGCCAGCGGCCACATCGACGGCTGGCGCAGCAGCAGCGCGTCGTAGGCCTGCAGCGCTTCGGCCGGCTGCTGGCGGCGCGCCAGGCGCTCGGCCCGCAGCAGCTGCGGGCGCGGCGCCTGCGGCGCGGCCGCGAGCGCCTGCTGCAGCGCGGCTTCAGCCGCCGCCGCGTCGCCGCGCGCGTCGGCTTCGAGCGCGCGCTCGCAGGCGTGGTGCGCGATCCGCAGCGCAAACGCGCCACAGCCGCGCCGCTCGAGCTCGCGCGCCTCGGCGCTGGCGGCGTCCCAGTCGCGCGCGCGCTCGTGCAGCGCGAGCAGCGCGAGCCGTGCGTCCGGGTCGAACGGGGTGTCGAGCAGCGCGCGGAAGCCGGCCTCGGCGCGGTCGAGCAGGCCGGCCTTGACGAAGTCCTGCGCGAGCGCGTGCTGCGCGCGCTGGCGCTCGGCCGGCTTCAGGTCGCCGCGCTCGACCAGATGCTGGTGCACGCGCACCGCGCGGTCGAACTCGCCGCGCCGGCGAAACAGGCTGCCCAGGCCGAACAGCAGCTCGGCGGAGTCGGCGTCGCGCTGCACCGCCTCGACGAAGGCGTCGATCGCCTTGTCGTGCTGCTCGCTCAGCAGCAGCGTCAGGCCCTTGAAGTACGCGCGACCGCCTTCGCGGCCGTCACGCCGCAGCTGCCGCAGGTCCACGCGCGACATCACCCAACCGAGCGCGAAGGCCACCGGCAGGCCGATCAGCAGCCACTGCAGGGCCAGGTCCATCGCTCGGGGTGCGCGTGCCTACAGGCCGTCGCGCGGCGGATGCTCGAGCACCGGCTCCGCGGCTGCCGCGCGCGCCGGCGGCGCCGCGACCGGCGCGGCGGCGGGCGCCAGGCGCCGCGCGTCGCGGCGATGCCGCCACCACGACGGCACCATCGCCAGCGCGCCGATCGCGCAGCCGCAGGCGAAGGCGGCGAGCACCACGATCACCATCGGCGCCTGCCACTGCGCGCCGAAGAACCAGTGGACCGCGACCGGCTGCTGGTTGTTCAGCGCGAACGCGAACAACGTGAAGAACACGAAGATCCGAAACAGCCAGACCAGGATGCGCATGCGCGGCGCATTCTAGGGAGAACGCGGCGGGTGCCGCCGCGGGTGGGGCGGCGCCGGCGCGCGGCTCAGTCGCCGCTCGAGCCGGCGGCGCCGCGGCCGCCCTGGAGCCCAACCGCCTCGCGCAGCGCCTTGCCGGGCTTGAAGTGCGGCACCAGCTTCTCGGGGATCACCACCTGCTGGCCGCTGCGCGGGTTGCGGCCCACGCGCGGCGGCCGACGGCTGACCGAGAAGCTGCCGAAGCCGCGGATCTCGATGCGGTGGCCACGCGCGAGCGCGTCGGACATCGCGTCGAGGATCGTCTTCACCGCGAACTCGGTGTCGCGCTGGGTCAGCTGCGCGAAGCGCTCGGCGAGCCGGTTGACGAGATCCGATCGGGTCATGGCGGGCAGCGGGGCGGGCAGGGGCCGGGGCGGGCCGTGGGTGGCGCGTGGCGCCGCCCACGGCCTTGCGATCACTCGGCCTTGTGGTCGAGCTTCGCGCGCAGCAGCGCGCCCAGGCTGGTGGTGCCGGCGGTCTCGCGCTCGTTGCTCTGGCTCAGGCGCTGCATCGCCTCTTGCTGGTCGGCGTTGTCCTTGGCCTTGATGCTCAGCTGGATCGAGCGGGTCTTGCGGTCGATGTTGATGATCATCGCGCTGACTTCGTCGCCTTCCTTGAGCACGTTGCGCGCGTCCTCGACCCGGTCGCGGCTGATCTCGCTGGCGCGCAGATAGCCGGTGACGTCGGCGTTGAGCTGGATCTCGGCGCCGCGCGGGTCTACCGACTTCACCTTGCCGCTGACGATCGCGCCGCGGTCGTTGACGGTGACGAAGCTGGTGAAGGGGTCGACGTCGAGCTGCTTGATGCCCAGCGAGATGCGTTCGCGCTGCACGTCGACCGCGAGCACGATCGCCTCGACCTCCTGGCCCTTCTTGTAGTTGCGCACCGCCGCCTCGCCGGGCTCGTTCCAGCTCAGGTCGGACAGGTGCACCAGGCCGTCGATGCCGGCGGCCAGGCCGATGAAGATGCCGAAGTCGGTGATCGACTTGACCGGGCCCTTGACGCGGTCGCCGCGGTTGACGTTGGCCGAGAACTCCTCCCACGGGTTGGCCTTGCACTGCTTCATGCCCAGGCTGATGCGGCGCTTGTCCTCGTCGATCTCGAGGATCATCACCTCGACCTCCTCGCCCAGCGACACGACCTTGCTCGGCGACACGTTCTTGTTGGTCCAGTCCATCTCCGACACGTGGACCAGGCCCTCGATGCCGGGCTCGATCTCGACGAAGGCGCCGTAGTCGGCGATGTTGGTGACCTTGCCGAACATGCGCGTGCCGTTCGGGTAGCGGCGGCTGACGCCCATCCACGGGTCGTCGCCGAGTTGCTTGATGCCGAGCGAGACGCGGTTCTTCTCGGCGTCGAACTTCAGCACCTTGGCGCTCAGCTCCTGGCCGACCTGCACCACCTCGGTCGGGTGGCGCACGCGGCGCCAGGCCATGTCGGTGATGTGCAGCAGGCCGTCGATGCCGCCGAGGTCGACGAAGGCGCCGTACTCGGTGATGTTCTTGACCACGCCGTGCACGATCGCGCCTTCGGTCAGCGTCTCCAGCAGCTTCGCGCGCTCCTCGCCCATCGAGGCTTCGACCACGGCGCGGCGCGACAGCACGACGTTGTTGCGCTTGCGGTCGAGCTTGATGACCTTGAATTCGAGCGTCTTGCCCTCGTACGGCGTCAGGTCCTTGACCGGGCGGGTGTCGATCAGGCTGCCCGGCAGGAACGCGCGGATGCCGTTGACCAGCACGGTCAGGCCGCCCTTGACCTTGCCGCTGACGGTGCCGCTGACGAAGTCGCCGCTCTCGAGCGCGTTCTCCAGCGCCATCCACGACGCCAGCCGCTTGGCCTTGTCGCGCGACAGGATGGTGTCGCCGTAGCCGTTCTCGACCGCGTCGATCGCCACCGCAACGAAGTCGCCGACCTGGACCTCGACCTCGCCCTGGTCGTTCTTGAACTCGTCGATCGGGATGTAGCTCTCGCTCTTCAGGCCGGCGTTGACGACCACGTGGTTGTAGTCGATGCGCACGACTTCGGCGGAGATGACCTCGCCGGGGCGCATGTCGCTGTGCTTGATCGATTCCTCGAACAGGGCGGCGAAGGATTCGCCGCCGGCGCCGGCGGTCTGGGTTTGCATCATGTGGGTTCCTGGGCGGCCGCGGCCTGCGGCCAAGGGGTTGACTGCAACCGCGGGTTGCAGGGGTTGACGAATCCACCGCCCTCGACGGGCCTGGCGGCCGCTGCGGGGGAGGGCGGTGAGCCCTGGGCGGACCGACGGTGGTGCTCGCGCATCAGCCGAAGGACCGGCGCCGTGCCCACCAGCCCAGCACCCGATCGACCGATTCGTCGATCGTGAGTGCCGAGTTGTCCAGGCTCAGCGCATCTTCGGCCGGCTTGCAAGGCGCCACCGCGCGGTTGCGATCGCGCGCGTCGCGCGCCTCGAGGTCGGCGCGAAGGGCCGCGATGTTAGCTTGAATGCCCTTTGAAATCAATTGCTTATGGCGCCGCCGCGCGCGTTGGTCGGCGCTCGCGGTGAGGAACACCTTGAGCGCCGCGCTGGGAAAGACCACGGTGCCCATGTCGCGGCCGTCGGCCACCAGCCCGGGCACGCGGCGAAAGGCCAGCTGCAGGCCGTGCAGTGCCGCACGCACCGCCGGCAGCGCCGACACGCGCGACGCGAGCAGACCTACCTCCTCGCGGCGCAGCGCGTCGGCGACCTCCTCGCCGCGCAGCCGGATCGACTCGCCGTCGAAGCGCAGCTCCAGCCGGGCGGCCAGCCGCGCCAGCGCGGCCTCGTCGTCGGCGGCGACGCCGCCCTGCAGCGCGGCGAGTGCGGTCGCCCGGTACAGCGCGCCGGAGTCGAGCAGGTGGTAGCCGAGCCGGCCGGCCAGCGCGGCCGCCAGCGTGCCCTTGCCCGACGCGGTCGGGCCGTCGACGGTGATCACCGGGATGTCGGCGGCGTCGGTGCCGACCACGCCGAACAGGGTCTCGAAGTAGTCGGGGAAGGTCTTGGCGACGCAGCCCGGGTCGAGGATGCGCACCGCAACGCCGGGCGGCGAGGCCTCGGCTGGGGCCGCGCCTGCCGCGGCAGCGGTGCCGGCCGCGCCGCCGGCCAGCGGGTTCAGCGCCGCCAGCGATGCGCACATCGCGATGCGGTGGTCGTCGTAGGTGGCGATCGCCGCCGCTCGCCAGGCCTGCGGTGGGCTGACTTCGATGAAGTCGGCGCCGGCGACGACGCCGGCGCCGAGCTTGCGCAGCTCGGTGGCCATCGCGTCGATCCGGTCGGTCTCCTTGACCCGCCAGCTGCCGATGTTGGTCAGCCGGCTCGGGCCGTCGGCGTACAGCGCCATCGCCGCCAGCGTCATCGCCGCGTCCGGGATGTGGTTGCAGTCCAGCTGCAGCGCGCGCAGCGGCCATGCGCCGCGCGCCACCTCCAGCCAGTTCGGCCCGCTGCGCACCGCCGCGCCCATTGCCCGCGCCGCGTCGACGAAGGCGATGTCGCCCTGGATCGACGCTGCGCCCACGCCTTCGATCCGCAGCGGTGCCTGTGCGTCGGCGGCGATCGCGCCGAGCGCGACGAAGTACGACGCCGACGACGCGTCGCCCTCGACGTGCAGGCTGCCGGGCGAGCGGTAGCGGCTGCCGGCGGGCAGCGTGAAGCACTGCCAGCCGTCGCGCGCGTAGCCGATGCCGAAGCGCTCGAGCAGCTTCAGCGTGATCGCCACGTAGGGCTTGGAGATCAGCTCGCCCGCGACTTCGACCTGCAGCGGCCGCGCCGCACCGACCAGCGGCAGCGCGAGCAGCAGCGCGCTGAGGAACTGGCTGGACACGTCGCCGCGCACCCGCACCGGCGCGTCCAGCCGCAGCCGGCCGCCGGGCTGCCCGTGCACGCACAGCGGCGGATAGCCCTGCGTGCCCTGCTCGTCGATCGCGCAGCCGAGCGCGCGCAGCGCGTCGACCAGGTCGCCGATCGGGCGCGCGTGCATCCGCTCGACGCCGCGCAGCGTGAAGCGCCCGCCCTGGGTCGCGGCCAGCAGCGCCAGCGCGGCGGCGAGCGGGCGCATCGCGGTGCCGGCGTTGCCGAGGAACAGCTCGGCCTCGCGCACCACCAGCCGGCCACCCAGGCCGCCGATGCGCCAGCTGCCGCCGTCCAGCGGCGCTACGCTGCAGCCGAGCGCGCGCAGCGCGTCGAGCATCACCGCGGTGTCGTCGGAGGCCAGCAGGTCGTGCAGCGTGGTCGTGCCCTCGGCCAGCCCGGCGAGCAGCAGCACCCGGTTGGAGATGCTCTTCGAGCCGGGCAGCCGCACCGTGCCCGACGCGCGGCGCAGCGGCGGCAGGTCGAGGAAAGGGATCGCGTACATCCGGGGCGCGCAGCAGCGCTCAGCGCGGATGGGCGCGCGGCGCACCCATCCGCCAGCGGCTGCGCTGCTCGGCGGCGGCGCGCAGCAGCTCCTGCAGCGCGGCGCCGTTGCCGGCGGCGATCACCTGCTCGAGCGCGTCGAGCGCGCGCCTGAAGCCCACCGCCTGGCGCAGCACCTCCTCGCGGTTGGCGAGCAGGATGTCGCGCCACATCGTCGGGTCGCTGGCGGCAATACGCGTGAAGTCGCGAAAGCCCGGGCCGGCCAGCGACAGCAGGTCGGCGGCCGCCGGCTGTGCGAGCACGCTGCGGAAGTACGCGAAGGCGAGCAGGTGCGGCAGATGGCTGACCGCGGCGAAGGCCTGGTCGTGGTTCTCAGGCGTCATCTTCAGCACCTGCGCGCCCAGCGCCGACCACAGGTCGGTCGCCCGCTGCACCAGCTTCGGATCGGTCTGCGCGACCGGGGTCAGGATCACCTGGCGGCCGCGGTACAGGCCGGCGTCGGCCTGCTCGACGCCGGCGACCTCCTTGCCGGCAATCGGGTGCGCCGGCACGAAGCCGGCCATGCGCTCGCGCAGCGCGCGGCGGGCGGCGTCGACCACGTCGCGCTTGGTGCTGCCCACGTCCATCAGCAGCACGCCGGGCTCGACCAGGTGGCGGATCGCGCGCAGCGTGCTCGCGGTGGCTGCCACCGGCACCGCCAGCAGCACCAGGTCGGAGCCGGCCACCGCCTGCAGCGCCGATTCGGCCGCGGCGTCGATCACCCCGAGGCGCAGCGCGCGCTCGGTGGTCGACGGTGACTTGCTATAGCCGACCACGCGCTCGGCCAGCTGCGCCTCGCGCACCGCCAGCGCGAAGGAGCCGCCCATCAGGCCGCAGCCGATGACGCCGAGCTGCCGGAACATCAGCGTGCGCCGCGCGCCGCGCCCGCGCCCGCGCGTCGCCGCAGCGGCCGGCAGCAGCCAGGTGCCCAGCGCCGCGTCATCCGCGCGGGTCGACCGGGTAGGTGCCCAGCACCTTGTAGAACGCACACACGCCGTGCAGCGCCTGCAGCGCCGCGTGCACATGCGGCTCGTCGGGGTGGCCCGCGACGTCGATGTAGAAGTAGTACTCCCACTGGCCCGAGCGGGCCGGGCGCGACTCGAAGCGGGTCATCGACACGCCGTGCAGCTTCAGCGGCACCAGCATGTCGTGCACCGCACCGGGACGGTTGGGTACCGACACCACCAGGCTGGTGCAGTCGTGGCCGCTGGCCGCGGGGGCCGGGTGCAGCGCCGGGTCGGCGACGATCACGAAGCGGGTGCGGTTGTGCGCGTCGTCCTGGATCGCCGCCGCGACCACGTGCAGCCCGTACTCGTTGGCCGCGCGCTGGCTGGCGATCGCCGCCAGCGCGGGGTCCAGGCTGGCCTGGCGCGCACCCTCGGCGTTGCTCAGCGCCGGGCGGCGCTCGACCTGCGGCAGGTGGCTGCCCAGCCACTGGTCGCACTGCGCGAGCGCCTGCGGGTGCGCGAGCACCGCACGCACGCCGTCCAGCCCCGCCGCACGCCGCAGCAGGTTGTGGCGCACCGCGAGGCTGGCCTCGCCCAGGATCGTCAGCGGCGTGTGCAGGAACAGGTCGAGCGAGCGCGCGACCACGCCTTCGGTGGAGTTCTCGACCGGCACCACGCCGAAGTCGGCGGCGCCGGCCACGGTCGCGCGGAACACCTCGTCGATGCTCGGGCAGGGCAGCCGCTCGATCGACGAGCCGAAGTAGCCGAGCGCGGCCTCTTCGCTGAAGGTGCCCGCCGGCCCCAGGTACGCGACCCGGATCGAGCGCTCGAGCGCGCGGCAGGCCGACATGATCTCGCGCCAGATCGACGCGATGCCGGCCGCGGCCAGCGGCCCCGGATTCGCCGCCGCCAGCGCCTTGATCACCTGGGCCTCGCGCTCGGGTCGGAACACCGGCGCGCCGCTGCGCGCCTTCAGCGCGCCGACCTGCTGCGCGAGCGCGGCGCGGCGGTTGAGCAGCGCGAGCAGCTCGGCGTCGACGGCGTCGATGCGTGCGCGCAGCGGCTGCAGCGCGGCGTCGCTGCGGTCCGGCGGCGACTCCGCGCTCATCGACGTCGTGCGCGCGCGCAGTCGCGTCAGCGGCTGGCGGGCCGAGCCGGCGGCTTCGGCGCCGGCTCGGCCGCCGTCGGCTTGTCGGCGTCCGCGGGCAGGCCGAGCTGCGCGCGAACCTTCTTCTCCAACACCTGCAGCCGCGGCTCGAGCAGCGGCCGGGACTCGGCGCTGAGCTTTTGCAGGTAGGCGTTCTGGATCTCGGGGAAGACCTGCTGGAACTTGCGGTTCAGCGGCGATTCGAACCACGCGAGCAGCTGGCGCAGCTCCTCCTCGCTGAACTTCTGCTCGTAGCCGACGCCCAGCGTCGACGGCCCGAGCTCGACCGCGCGCGCGCGCACCGCCGGGTAGGCGTCGTCGACGTACTTGCGGGCGTCGGCCTCGAGCGCCTTGCCGACCGTCTCGCGGCGCTCCGCCGCGACCTGCGTCTGCAGCACCATCGCCGCCTGCTGCATCATCGCCGCGGCCGGCCGCTCGACCAGCGTGCGCGCGGCCGCCTCCAGCCCGGGCTGCTGCACCTGCAGCAGCTTGGCGACCAGCTCCTTCTTCGCCGCCGAGACCGGCGCCGATGCGGCCGCGCCGGCCGTGGGCGTCTGCGCCGCGAGCGGCAGCGCCGCACTCAGCAGGATCGCGGCGAGCGCGGGTGTCGGTCGGATGGCAGGCATCAGGCGTCCTCTTCAGATGCGGAGCCGTCGTCGGCTTCGCCGTTGGCGTCGTTCTCGACGATCCGCTGCAGCCCGGACAGCCGCGCCCCCTCGTCCAGCCCGATCAGGGTCACGCCCTGGGTGGCGCGGCCGAGTTCGCGGATCTCGGCGACGCGGGTGCGCACCAGCACGCCGGTGTCGGTGATCAGCATGATCTCGTCGTGCGGTCGCACCAGCGTGGCGGCGACGACCTTGCCGTTGCGCTCGCTCTGCTGGATCGCGATCATGCCCTTGGTGCCGCGGCCGTGGCGGGTGTACTCGGCGATCGGGGTGCGCTTGCCGTAGCCGTTCTCGGTGGCGGTGAGCACGCTCTGGGTCTCGTCTTCGGCCACCAGCATCGCGATCACGCTCTGGCCCTCGTCGAGCGCCATGCCGCGCACGCCGCGCGCCTGGCGGCCCATCGGCCGCACGTCGTCCTCGTCGAAGCGCACCGCCTTGCCGCCGTCGGAGAACAGCATCACGTCGTGGTGGCCGTCGGTCAGCGCGGCGCCGATCAGGTAGTCGCCCGCGTCGAGGTCGACGGCGATGATGCCGGCCTTGCGCGGGTTGCTGAAGTCGGCGAGCGTGGTCTTCTTCACCGTGCCCAGCGCGGTGGCCATGAACACGTAGTGATCGGCCGGGAAGCTGCGGAACTCACCCGTCAGCGGCAGCACCACGGTGATCTTCTCGCCCGGCTGCAGCGGGAACATGTTGACGATCGGCTTGCCGCGGCTCGCGCGTGCGCCCTGCGGCGCCTCCCAGACCTTCAGCCAGTACACGCGGCCGCGGTCGCTGAAGCACAGGATCCAGTCGTGCGTGTTGGCGATGAACAGCTGGTCGATCCAGTCGTCTTCCTTGGTCGCGGTGGCCTGCTTGCCGCGGCCGCCGCGCTTCTGCGCGCGGTACTCGGCCAGCGGCTGGCTCTTCACGTAGCCCGAGTGGCTGAGCGTGACCACCATGTCGGTCGGGGTGATCAGGTCCTCGGTGCCCAGCTCCAGCGCGTTGTGCTCGATCAGGCTGCGGCGCGCGCCGACCTTGGTCTGGCCGAACTCCTGGCGCAGCGCGCCGAGCTCGTCGACGATGATCGCGGTGACCCGCGCCGGCTGGGCGAGGATGTCCAGCAGGTCGGCGATCCGGTCCATCACCTCGCGGTACTCGCCGACGATCTTGTCCTGCTCGAGTCCGGTCAGGCGCTGCAGCCGCATCTGCAGGATCTCGCCGGCCTGTTCGTCGGACAGCCGGTAGCTGCCGTCGGGCTGCAAGCCGTAGGTCTCGGGCAGGCCCTCGGGCCGGTAGGCGGCGCGGCCGCCCGGGGTCTGCTGCTGCGCACGGGCCAGCAGCTCGCGCACCAGCGACGAGTCCCAGCTCCTGGCCATCAGCGCGGCCTTGGCCACCGGCGGCGTCGGGCTGCCCTTGATCGTCTCGATGAACGCGTCGATGTTGGCCAGCGCCACCGCCAGGCCCTCGAGCAGGTGGCCGCGCTCGCGCGCCTTGCGCAGCTGGAACACCGTGCGCCGCGTGACCACCTCGCGGCGGTGCTCGAGGAAGATCTCGAGCAGCTGCTTCAGGTTGCACAGCCGCGGCTGGCCGTCGATCAGCGCGACCATGTTGATGCCGAAGGTGTCCTGCAGCTGCGTCTGCTTGTACAGGTTGTTCAGCACCACCTCGGGCACTTCGCCGCGCTTGAGCTCGATGACCACGCGCATGCCGGACTTGTCGCTCTCGTCCTGGATGTGGTGGACGCCTTCGAGCCGCTTCTCGTGGACGAGCTCGGCGATGCGCTCGAGCAGCGTCTTTTTGTTCACCTGGTACGGGATCTCGTCGACGATGATCGCCTGCCGGGCGCCCTTGTCGACCTCCTCGAAGTGGCACTTCGCGCGCATCACCACCTTGCCGCGGCCGCTGCGGTAGCCCTCGCGCACGCCGGCCAGGCCGTAGATGATCCCGGCGGTCGGGAAGTCCGGCGCCGGGATGATCTCCATCAGCTCGTCGATCGTCGCGTCGGGCCGGTGCAGCAGGTGCAGGCAGGCGTCGACCACCTCGTTCAGGTTGTGCGGCGGGATGTTGGTCGCCATGCCGACCGCGATGCCCGCCGAGCCGTTGATGAGCAGGTTGGGCAGGCGCGCCGGCAATACCGCGGGCTCCTCTTCCTTGCCGTCGTAGTTCGGGACGAAGTCGACG
>CAZKCJ010000036.1:0-7125 GCA_964550885.1 uncultured Rubrivivax sp.
GTGCCCTTCCTCGAGCACGACGACGCGAACCGCGCGCTGATGGGCGCGAACATGCAGCGCCAGGCGGTGCCGACGCTCAAGCCCGAGAAGGCGCTGGTCGGCACCGGCGTCGAGCGCGTGGCCGCGGTCGACTCCGGCACCGTGGTCACCGCGCGTCGCGGCGGCGTGGTCGACTACGTCGACACCAACCGGATCGTGATCCGCGTGCACGACGCGGAGGCGGTGGCCGGCGAGGTCGGCGTCGACATCTACAACCTGATCAAGTACCAGCGCTCCAACCAGAACACCAACATCCACCAGCGGCCGATCGTCGAGCGCGGCGACGTGGTCGCCAAGGGCGACGTGGTCGCCGACGGCGCGTCGACCGACCTGGGCGAGCTCGCGCTCGGCCAGAACATGCTGGTCGCGTTCATGCCCTGGAACGGCTACAACTTCGAGGACTCGATCCTCATCTCGGAGAAAGTCGTCGCCGACGACCGCTACACCTCGATCCACATCGAGGAGCTGTCGGTGCTCGCGCGCGACACGAAGCTGGGCCCCGAAGAGATCACGCGCGACATCTCGAACCTGTCCGAGTCGCAGCTCGGCAGGCTCGACGATTCCGGCATCGTCTACATCGGCGCCGAGGTCCAGGCCGGCGACACGCTGGTGGGCAAGGTCACGCCGAAGGGCGAGACGCAGCTCACCCCGGAAGAGAAGCTGCTGCGCGCGATCTTCGGCGAGAAGGCCTCCGACGTGAAGGACACCTCGCTGCGGGTCGAGCAGGGCACGCAGGGCACGGTGATCGACGTCCAGGTCTTCACCCGCGAGGGCATCCAGCGCGACAAGCGCGCGCAGCAGATCATCGACGACGAGCTGAAGCGCTTCCGGCTGGACCTGAACGACCAGCTGCGCATCGTCGAGGCCGACGCCTACGACCGGATCGAGAAGCTGCTGATCGGCAAGGCCGCCAACGGCGGCCCGCAGAAGATCGCCAAGGGCACGGTGATCACCAAGGCGTACCTCGACACGGTCGACAAGTACCACTGGTTCGACATCCGCCCGGCCGACGACGAGGTCGCCAACCAGCTGGAGAGCATCCGCAACTCCAACGAGCAGACCCGCCACGGCTTCGACCTGCTGTTCGAGGAGAAGCGCAAGAAGCTGACCCAGGGCGACGAGCTGCCCGCGGGCGTGCTGAAGATGGTCAAGGTCTACCTGGCGGTCAAGCGCCGGCTGCAGCCCGGCGACAAGATGGCCGGGCGCCACGGCAACAAGGGCGTGGTCAGCAAGATCGTGCCGGTCGAGGACATGCCGTACATGGTCGACGGCACGCCGGTGGACATCGTGCTCAACCCGCTGGGCGTGCCGTCGCGGATGAACGTCGGCCAGGTGCTGGAAGTGCACCTGGGCTGGGCGGCCAAGGGCATCGGCGAGCGCATCGGCGCGCTGCTGCAGGGCGAGGCCCGCATCGCCGAGCTGCGCCGGCTGCTCGACGAGCTCTACAACCAGTCCGGCGGCAAGGCGGCGCAGATCGACGCGCTCAACGACGCCGAGCTGCTGGAGATGGCGCACAACCTGCAGCCCGGCGTGCCCTTCGCGACGCCGGTGTTCGACGGCGCGACCGAGGCCGAGATCCGCGCGATGCTGCAGCTGGGCTTCCCGCAGGAGGCGGCCACGGCCAAGGGCATGACCGCGTCGCGCACGCAGGCGCAGCTGTTCGACGGCCGCAACGGCGAGGCCTTCGAGCGGCCGGTGACGGTCGGCTACATGCACGTGCTGAAGCTGCACCACCTGGTCGACGACAAGATGCACGCGCGCTCCACCGGTCCGTACAGCCTGGTCACGCAGCAGCCGCTGGGCGGCAAGGCGCAGTTCGGCGGCCAGCGCTTCGGCGAGATGGAGGTCTGGGCGCTGGAGGCCTACGGCGCCAGCTACGTGCTGCAGGAGATGCTGACCGTCAAGTCCGACGACGTGAACGGCCGCACCAAGGTCTACGAGAGCATCGTCAAGGGCGAGCACTCGATCGAGGCCGGCATGCCCGAGTCCTTCAACGTGCTGGTCAAGGAGATCCGCTCGCTCGGCATCGACATCGAGTTGGAGAGGAACTGAGGTGCCCAGGCCGCGTCCGGCGTCGTTGCACGGCCGCGTGCAGGGCCTTGCCCTGCGCGCTGCCGCCGCAGCGCTGGCCTGACGCGCCTTCGATCCCGACCCTTCGCTCTGCAGCCACGCCCACCGATTTCAAGGAGAAAGCATGAAAGGCTTGCTCGACCTCATCCACCAGTTCACCGCCGACGAGCACTTCGACGCGATCAAGATCGGGCTGGCTTCGCCCGAGAAGGTCCGCTCGTGGTCCTTCGGCGAGGTGAAGAAGCCCGAGACCATCAACTACCGCACCTTCAAGCCCGAGCGCGACGGCCTGTTCTGCGCCAAGATCTTCGGGCCGATCAAGGACTACGAGTGCCTGTGCGGCAAGTACAAGCGCCTGAAGCACCGCGGCGTGATCTGCGAGAAGTGCGGCGTCGAGGTCACCCAGACCAAGGTCCGGCGCGAGCGCATGGGCCACATCGACCTGGCCGCGCCCTGCGCGCACATCTGGTTCCTGAAGAGCCTGCCCAGCCGCCTCGGGCTGGTGCTCGACATGACGCTGCGCGACATCGAGCGCGTGCTGTACTTCGAGGCCTACGTGGTCGTCGACCCGGGCATGACGCCGCTGAAGAAGTTCTCGATCATGACCGAGGACGACTACGAGGCCAAGCGCGTCGAGTACGGCGACGAGTTCGTCGCGCTGATGGGCGCCGAGGGCATCAAGAAGCTGCTCGAGGAGCTGGACCTGGACGTCGAGATCGAGAAGATCAAGAACGACGCCACCGGCTCCGAGCTGAAGATCAAGAAGAACAGCAAGCGCCAGAAGGTGCTCGAGGCCTTCAAGAAGTCCGGCATCAAGCCGCAGTGGATGATCCTGTCGGTGCTGCCGGTGCTGCCGCCCGACCTGCGTCCGCTGGTGCCGCTGGACGGCGGCCGTTTCGCCACCAGCGACCTGAACGACCTGTACCGCCGCGTGATCAACCGCAACAACCGGCTGGCACGGCTGCTGGAACTCAAGGCGCCCGAGATCATCGTGCGCAACGAGAAGCGCATGCTGCAGGAGGCGGTCGACTCGCTGCTCGACAACGGCCGCCGCGGCAAGGCGATGACCGGCGCGAACAAGCGCGCGCTGAAGTCGCTCGCCGACATGATCAAGGGCAAGGGCGGGCGCTTCCGCCAGAACCTGCTCGGCAAGCGCGTCGACTACTCGGGCCGCTCGGTGATCGTCGTCGGCCCGCAGCTCAAGCTGCACCAGTGCGGGCTGCCCAAGCTGATGGCGCTCGAGCTGTTCAAGCCGTTCATCTTCAACAAGCTCGAGACGATGGGCGTGGCCACGACCATCAAGCAGGCGAAGAAGTACGTCGAGAGCCAGGAACCCATCGTCTGGGACATCCTCGAGGAAGTGATCCGCGAGCATCCGGTGCTGCTGAACCGCGCGCCGACGCTGCACCGGCTGGGCATCCAGGCGTTCGAGCCGATCCTGATCGAGGGCAAGGCGATCCAGCTGCACCCGCTGGTGTGCTCGGCCTTCAACGCCGACTTCGACGGCGACCAGATGGCGGTGCACGTGCCGCTGAGCATCGAGGCGCAGATGGAAGCGCGCGCGCTGATGCTGTCGACCAACAACGTGCTGTTCCCGGCCAACGGCGAGCCGTCGATCGTGCCCAGCCAGGACGTGGTGCTGGGGCTGTACTACGCCACCCGCGAGCGCGTCAACGGCCGCGGCGAGGGCATGGTCTTCAGCGATCTGACCGAGCTGCAGCGCGCGCTGGACAACGACGCGGTCGAGCTGACCGCGCGCGTGTCGGTGCGGCTGACCGAGGAGCTGCGCAGCGCCGACGGCGGCTTCGAGCCGCAGACCCGGCTGGTGAGCACCACCGTCGGCCGCGCACTGCTGTCCGAGATCCTGCCCAAGGGCTTGCCCTTCAGCATCCTGAACAAGACGCTGAAGAAGAAGGAGATCTCGCGGCTGATCAACGCATCGTTCCGCAAGTGCGGGCTGAAGGAGACGGTGATCTTCGCCGACAAGCTGCTGCAGAGCGGCTTCCGGCTGGCCACGCGCGCCGGCATCTCGATCGCGATCGACGACATGCTGGTGCCCGCGCAGAAGCCGGGCCTGATCGAGCGCGCCGAGCGCGAGGTCAAGGAGATCGAGCAGCAGTACGTGTCGGGCCTGGTCACCGCCGGCGAGCGCTACAACAAGGTGGTCGACATCTGGGGCAAGACCGGCGACGAGGTCGGCAAGGTGATGATGGCCCAGCTGTCGAAGGAGAAGGTCACCGACCGCGACGGCCGGCAGGTCGAGCAGGAGTCCTTCAACTCGATCTACATGATGGCCGACTCGGGCGCGCGCGGCTCGGCCGCGCAGATCCGCCAGCTGGCCGGCATGCGCGGGCTGATGGCCAAGCCGGACGGCTCGATCATCGAGACGCCGATCACGGCCAACTTCCGTGAAGGCCTGAACGTGCTGCAGTACTTCATCTCGACGCACGGCGCGCGCAAGGGCCTGGCGGACACCGCGCTGAAGACCGCGAACTCCGGCTACCTGACCCGCCGCCTGGTCGACGTGACCCAGGACCTGGTGGTGATCGAGGACGACTGCGGCACCCAGAACGGCATCGCGATGCGCGCGCTGATCGAGGGCGGCGAGGTGGTCGAATCGCTGCGCGACCGCATCCTCGGCCGCGTCACCGCGATCGAGGTGATGCACCCCGAGACCCGCGAAGTGCTGGTGGGCGCCGGCGAGATGCTCGACGAGGACGCGCTCGACACGCTGGAAGCGGCGGGCGTCGACGAGGTCAAGGTGCGCACGCCGCTGACCTGCCAGACGCGCTACGGCCTGTGCGCGAAGTGCTACGGCCGCGACCTGGGCCGCGGCGGGCTGGTCAACGTCGGCGAGGCGGTCGGCGTGATCGCCGCGCAGTCGATCGGCGAGCCGGGCACGCAGCTGACGATGCGCACCTTCCACATCGGCGGCGCGGCCTCGCGCGCGGCCGTGGCCAGCGCGGTCGAGGCCCGTTCCAACGGGGTCGTGCGCTTCACCGCGACGATGCGCTACGTCACCAACGCGAAGGGCGAGCAGATCGTCATCTCGCGCTCGGGCGAGGTCACCATCGTCGACGACAACGGCCGCGAGCGCGAGCGCCACAAGGTGCCGTACGGCGCCACGCTGCTGGCCATCGACGGCAAGGCGGTGAAGGCGGGCACGCAGCTGGCCACCTGGGATCCGCTCACCCGCCCGATCATCACCGAGTATCCGGGCACGATCCGCTTCGAGAACGTCGAGGAAGGCGTCACCGTCGCCCGGCAGATCGACGAGATCACCGGCCTGTCCACGCTGGTCGTGATCGACGCCAAGCGCCGGGGCGCGACCGCGAGGTCGGCCCGCCCGCAGGTCAAGCTGATCGACGAGGCCGGCGAGGAGGTGCGCATCGCGAACACCGACCACGCGGTCACGATCGGCTTCCCGGTGGGCGCGCTGATCACCGTCCGTGACGGCCAGCAGGTGGGCGTCGGCGAGATCCTCGCGCGCATTCCGCTCGAGTCGCAGAAGACGCGCGACATCACCGGCGGCCTGCCGCGGGTGGCCGAGCTGTTCGAGGCGCGTTCGCCGAAGGACGCCGGGATGCTCGCGGAGGTCACCGGCACCGTGTCGTTCGGCAAGGACACCAAGGGCAAGCAGCGGCTGGTCATCACCGACCTGGACGGCAACGCCCACGAGTTCCTGATCCCGAAGGACAAGAACGTGCTGGTGCACGACGGCCAGGTGGTGAACAAGGGCGAGATGATCGTCGACGGCCCCGCCGATCCGCACGACATCCTCAGGCTGCTCGGCATCGAGGCGCTGGCGCGCTACATCGTCGACGAGGTGCAGGACGTCTACCGGCTGCAGGGCGTGAAGATCAACGACAAGCACATCGAGGTGATCGTGCGCCAGATGCTGCGCCGGGTGCAGATCGTCAACCCGGGCGACAGCGGCTACATCGCCGGCGAGCAGGTCGAGCGCTCGGAGCTGCTGGGCACCAACGACCGGCTGCGCGCCGACGACAAGGTGCCGGCGACCTACGCCGACCTGCTGCTGGGCATCACCAAGGCCAGCCTGTCGACCGACTCGTTCATCTCGGCCGCGTCGTTCCAGGAGACCACGCGGGTGCTGACCGAGGCGGCGATCATGGGCAAGCGCGACGAGCTGCGCGGCCTGAAGGAGAACGTGATCGTCGGCCGGCTGATCCCGGCCGGCACCGGCATGGCCTTCCACCAGGCGCGCAAGGCCAAGGAGGCGATGGACGAGAACGAGCGCCGCGCGATCGCGCTGCAGGAGGCCGAGGAGCTGGCCGCAGTGCAGCTGGCCAACGTCGACGCGGCGATGGCCGCACAGGCGGCGCAGACCGCGCCGACTGCCGGCGACGACGAGGGCTGAGCGGGGGGGGCGCCGGCGTTCGCCCGGCGGGCCCAGCCGGGCCCGCCCGGGCGCCTGTGCGGGGGTCCGCGCGGTCGACCCTGCGGCGGGCCCGCCCGGGGGCGGGAATCAGCTCAGCCGAAGACCGACCGCCACAGCGCGTCGACCGCGGCGCGCTGCGGCTGCATCGCGTCCGGCGCCACCTGGGTGGGCTGCTCGTCCAGCCGCGCCAGGTGCTGTGCGCGCCGCAGCTCGCGGTACGCGTCGGCGGCCTGCGCGCCGACGCCGTCGGGCAGCAGGCCGGCGGCCTGCGCGCGCTGCAGCAGCGCGATGTTGCCGACGTTGTCGAGCAGCTCCGGGTGCGCGGCAGCGTGCGCAAGCACCAGGTACTGCACCGCGAACTCCACGTCGAGCATGCCGCCGGCGCTGTGCTTCAGGTCGAAGCGCTGCGCGCGCACCGGGTGTGCGGCGCGCACCTTCGCGCGCATCGCCTGCACCTCGGCGCGCAGCGCGGCGGTGTCGCGCGGCGCGGTCAGCACCCGCCGGCGCACCGCCTCGAAGCGCGGCTCGAGCGCCGGCAGCCCGGCGCAGAAGCGTGCGCGGGTGATCGCCTGGTGCTCCCAGGTCCACGCGGTGTTGCTGCCGCGGCCGATCTGGTA
>CAZKCJ010000036.1:7135-14949 GCA_964550885.1 uncultured Rubrivivax sp.
GTAGCGCTCGAAGGCGTCGATCGAAGTCACCAGCAGCCCCGAGCCGCCGTTGGGCCGCAGCGCGGTGTCGATGTCGAACAGCGCGCCGGCGCCGGTGTGCAGCGTCAGCCAGGTGATCAGCCGGCGCACGAAGGCTGCGTAGACCTCCTGCGCGCGGTCCAGGTCGGGCTCGTCGCGGTCGTCGTACACGAACACCACGTCTAGGTCGCTGCCGTAGCCGAGCTCCTTGCCGCCGAGCTTGCCGTAGGCGATCACCGCCAGGCAGGGGGTGTCGCGGTGGCGCTGGCGCTGCAGCGCCCAGGCCCAGCGCAGCGTGGTGTCGAGCGTCGCGTCGGCCAGCGCCGACAGCTCGTCGGCGACCTGCTCGACCGTCAGCTCGCGCTCGACGTCGCGCACCAGCGTGCGGAACAGCTCGGCGTGGTGCGCGTGGCGCAGCGTGTCCAGCAGCGCTTCCTCGCCGGCTTCGCCGGAGCGCTGCCACGCGGCGTGGCGCTGCTCCAGCTCGCCGATGAACTCGGCGCGGTCGAAGCGGCCGTGGCGCAGCCGCGGGTCGGCGAGCTCGTCGATCACGCCGGGGTGGCGCATCAGGTACTGCATCGGCCAGCGCGCCAGGCCGAGCAGCCGCAGCAGCCGCTGCAGCACCTGCGGCCGCTCGGCCAGCAGCGCCAGATAGCTCTCGCGCCGCAGCAGCGGCTCAAGCCAGTCGATGAAGCGCAGCGCGCCGGCCTCGCTGCAGTCGTCGGCGGCGACGCAGTCGGCGGCGCTGCGCACCAGCCGCCCGAGCCGCTGCTTGGTCTCGTCGCGCAGCCCGGCCACGCGCGGCTGCGCGGCCCAGTGCCGCACCCGCTCGGCCAGCGCCGGCGGCAGCGCGGCGGCGAGCGCGTCGCTGTCGATCGCACTGCCGCTGCCGCAGTTGCTGCAGCCGCCGCGGCCAGCGGGCGGGGTCGCGCGGCCGTCGTGCAGCAGCGCGTCGAACTCGGTGGCGACCAGCTCGCGGGTCTGGCACAGCTGGTCGAGCAGCGCGGCGGCGTCGCCCGCCGGCGCCAGGCTCGTGGCGATCCACTCCAGGTCGGCGTCGGCGGTGGGCAGCAGGTGGGTCTGCTGGTCGTCGAGGTACTGGATCCGGTGCTCGACCCGCCGCAGCAGCACGTAGGCGCGCGCCAGCGCGGCGGCGGTCGCTGGCGGCATCAGGCCGTGCGCCGCCAGCTTGTCCAGTCCGGCCAGCGTCGAGCGCGTGCGGATCTCGGGAAACTGCCCGCCGCGCACCACCTGCAGCAGCTGCACGATGAACTCGATCTCGCGGATGCCGCCGCGCGACAGCTTCACGTCGTTGGAGCGCTCGGGCCGGCCGGCGGCGCGGCGCTGCGCCTCGTCGCGGATGCGGCGGTGCAGCTGCCGCAGTCCTTCGAACACGCCGTAGTCGAGGTAGCGCCGGTAGACGAAGGCGGTGACCAGCGCGCGCAGCGCGCGCCGCCCCGGGCTGTCGGGCGGGGCGAGCGGGCGCAGCGGCGCGACCACCCGGCTCTTCAGCCAGGCGAAGCGCTCCCACTCGCGCCCCTGCGCCTGGAAGTAGTCCTCGAGCATCGCCAGGCTGGCTACCGGCGGACCGGAGTTGCCGTGCGGCCGCAGCGCCAGGTCCATGCGGAACACGAAGCCGTCATCGGTGGTGTCGCCGATCAGTCCCTGCAGCCGCCGCGCGAGCTGCGCGTAGTACTCGTGCGCGCTGACCGCGGCGACCGCGGCGCCGGCGGGCGAGCGGCCGTCGGTGTGGCCGTCGCTCGCCTGCACGTAGATCAGGTCGATGTCGGACGACACGTTCAGCTCGCGCGCGCCGAGCTTGCCCATGCCGACGATCCAGAACTCGATCGGCGCGCCGTCGGCGTCGCGCGGCGTGCCGTGGCGCGCGCCGAGGTCGGCGTGCGCCTGCTGCAGCGCCAGGGCGAGCGTGGTCTCGGCCAGCTCGGTCATCGCGCCGGTGATCGCATCCAGCGCGGCGCCTTGCTCGACGTCGAGCACCGCCAGCCGCTCCAGGCACAGCTGGCGCGCGATGCGCAGCGCTGCCGCCAGCGGCTGGCCGCGCTGCTGCAGCCGGTCGATCAGGCGCTGCAGCGCGGCGGTGTCGGGCACGCCCGCATCCAGCAGCGCCAGCTCGTCCGCGTAGCGCCGGCGCACGCGCTGCACGAAGCGGCTGTGGGCGGCCGCCGGCGCGCGCGCGGCCGCAGCGGGGTCGGGATCCATCGTGCTCGCGTGTGCTAGATTGAGTCGGCCGGATGCAGGTGGCTGCGGCGGCCCGCGGCCGCGGGGCGGCGGGTGACGGCTGCCGGCGCGGATGGTGCGCGAAGCGCAAGACCTGCCCTGCCGAATGGTCTCAACCCCTTCTCCTGCGCCGAGCGACGACCTGCGGCCGCAGGCGTGGCGCTGGCTGCGCCGCTGCGTGCAGTTCGCACTGGGCCTGGTCGCGGCGCTGTGGCTGTTGCTGCTGGCCGCATGGCTGGCGCTGCACTGGCTCATTCTGCCGCACGCCGACGACTGGCGTGGCGCGGTCGAGGCTTACGCCAGCCGCGCGCTCGGCGCACCCGTGCGCATCGGCCACCTGGACATCGACTCGGCCGGCTGGCGGCCGTCGCTGGACCTGCGCGGGCTGCAGCTGTATGACCCGCAGGGGCGCGAGGCGCTGCGGCTGGAGCGGGTGCGCGCGACGCTGTCGCCGCGCTCGCTGCTCGCCGGGCAGCTGCGCTTCAGCCAGGTGGTGGTCGACGGCGCGCGCCTCGAGCTGCAGCGCGACGCCGACGGCCGGCTGCGGGTCGCCGGCTTTGCCTGGGACGCCGCCGCCGCCGGTGATCGCCGGCTGCGCGACTGGGTGCTCGCGCAGCCGGAGCTGGCGATCCGCGACGCCCGCGTGGTCTGGACCGACGCGACCCGCAGCGCGCCGCCGCTGGCGCTGCAGGACGTCGACCTGGTGCTGCGCAGCCGCGCGCAGCACCACGCGCTGCGGGTCGACGCGACGCTGCCGCCGCAGTGGGGCGGGCGCGCGTCGCTGCGCGGGCGCTTCACCCAGCCGCTGCTGGCCACTGCGGCCGAGCTGCAGCGCTGGAGCGGCACGCTGTACCTGGAGCTGGCGCAGGCCGACGTCGCGCAGCTGCTGCGCTTCGTCGCGCTGCCCTTCGAGCTGCGTGCCGGCGATGGCGCGCTGCGCGCCTGGGCCGAGCTGCGCGGCGGCCAGGCGCGCCAGCTGACGCTGGATCTCGCACTGCGCACGCTCGAGCTGCGGCTGGCGCCGGCGCTGCAGCCGCTGGCGCTCGAGCAGCTGCAGGGCCGCTTCGTCGCCGACCGCGACGCCGACGGCGTCGCGCTGGCGATCCGGGCCTTGCGCTTCGAGACCGGCGACGCGCTGCACTGGCCGGCGAGCGAGTTGCGGATCGCGCTGCAGCAGGCGCAGGACCTGGGGTCGTGGCCGCCATCGGCGGCAGCGGTCACCGGCGGCGAGTTCAGCGCCGACCGGCTCGACCTGGACGTGATCGCGCGCACCACCGCGCGGCTGCCGGTCGGCGCGGCGCTGCGCGGGCTGCTGCACACGGTGGCGCCGCGCGGCACGCTGCGCGCGCTGCAGGGCAGCTGGCAGGGGCCGATCGACGCACCCAGCGCGTACCGCGTCAGCGGCCGGATCGCCGGGCTCGATCTCGCTGCCGGGGTGCACGGCGCGACGGCCGGTCGCCCCGGCCTGCGCGGCGCGCAGCTGGCCTTCGACGCCAGCGAGCGCGGCGGCAAGGCCGAGCTCGCGCTGCACCGCGGCGCGCTGATCTTCCCCGGGGTGTGGGCGCAGCCGCAGCTGGACTTCGACCAGCTCGAGGCGAAGCTCGCCTGGCAGATCGACCCGGTCGCGGGGGCGGCGCCGGCGATCGCGGTGCAGGTGAGCGACGCGCGCTTCGCGAACGCGCACGCGCAGGGCGAGTTCGACGCGCGCTGGACCACCGGCGCCGGTGCCGGCAGCGGCAAGGGCGGCCGCTACCCGGGCCGCATCGAGCTCAGCGGCCGGCTGCAACGCGCCGACGCGAGCCAGGTCGCCCGCTATCTGCCGCTGGTCGTGCCGCAGACCGTGCGCGACTACCTGGCCGGGGCGCTGCTCGGCGGTCGGTTCGACGCGGCAACGGTGCGCCTGCGCGGTGACCTGTGGTCGTTCCCGTTCGCCGACCCGCGCGACGGCGAGTTCAAGGTGCGCGCGCAGGCGCGCGACCTGAGCTTCGCGTACGTGCCCGGCAGCCGCGAGCAGCCGTCGTCGTGGCCGCCGTTTACCCGGGTCGCCGGCGAGCTCGAGTTCGACCGCTACGCCCTGCGCCTGCGCGGCGTGCGCGCGGCGCTGTGGGGCTACGAGCTGCGCGAGCTGCGCGGCGGCATCGCCGACCTGTCGGCCGACGAGCCGGTGCTGCGGCTCGAAGGACGCGGCCACGGCCCGGCCGCCGACCTGCTGCGTTACCTGCGCAGCACGCCGCTGGCCGAGTGGGTCGGCCCGGCGGTCGGCGGCATTGGCGCCACCGGCGACAGCGACCTGAAGCTCGCGCTCGTGCTGCCGCTGGCGCAGCCCGAGCAGGTCGAGCTGCGCGGCAGCGTGCAGCTGCCCGGCAACGAGCTGCGACTGCGCGCCGACTGGCCGGTGCTGCGCGACGCGCGCGGCGGCATCGACTTCAGCGAGCGCGACTGGCGGTTGCGCGATGCGCGCGCGCGCGTGTTCGGCGGCGAGCTGCGCTTCGACGGCGGCAGCGGCGCCGACGGCGCGCTGCACCTGAGCGCGCGCGGCAGCGCCACTGCCGACGCGCTGCGCGACGCGCCGGCGCCGGTCGCGCAGCTGGCGCCGCGGCTGCGCGGGCAGGCGAGCTATCAGGCGAGCTTCGACCGGGTCGACGGCGTGGCGCAGCTGCGGCTGGACAGCGACCTGGTCGGGCTGCGGCTGGACCTGCCGGCGCCGCTGGCCAAGCCGGCGGCCAGCGCCTGGCCGTTGCGCGTGCAGGCGCGGCTGCCGGCCGACCCGAAGGCCGCCGACGCACGCGAGCTGCTGCAGCTCGACCTGGCCGAGGTGCTGAAGGCGCGCTTCGAGCGCAGCGCCGCCAGCGGCCGGGTGCAGCGCGGCAGCGTCGCGGTCGGCGCCGCGCTGCCGCCGCTGCCGGCGGCGGGCGTGACCGCTGCGCTGCAGCTGGGCCAGGTCGACGTCGACGCCTGGGCCGCGGTACAGACGCAGTTCGGCCGCACGGCCACTGCCGCAGTCGACGCCGGCTTCGTGCCCGGCACGATCGCGCTGCGCGCCGACGAGCTGCGCTCCGGCCAGCGGCGGATCACCCACGTGGTTGCCGACCTGCAGCACGAGCTCGGGCCGGACGCGAGCCGCTGGCGCGCGCAGGGCTACGCCGACCAGCTCGACGGCCGGATCGAGCTGCGCCTGCCGCGGGGCCCGGCGCAGGGCGCCCGGGCCGGCCAGATCACCGCGCGGCTGCGGCGCCTGGCGGTGCCGCCGGCCGACGTGGCCGGGGTCGAGGAGCTGCTGCGCGCGCCGCCGAAGTCGGTGCCGGCGCTGGACGTCGTGATCGACGACTTCGAGCTGCGCGGCCGCAAGCTGGGCCGGCTGCAGGTGCAGGCAGTGAACCGGGTCGTGCCCGGCGGCAGCGGCGCGGTCGAGTGGCAGCTCGACACGCTGCAGCTGCGCGTGCCCGAGGCGCAGCTGGACGCGAGCGGCCGCTGGCAGGCGGGCGCCGGCCAGCAGATGCGGCTGGACTTCCAGCTCGCGCTCGCCGACAGCGGCGCGCTGGCCGAGCGACTCGGCGCCGGCGCGGTGCTGCGCGGCGGCAAGGGGCAGGCGCAGGGCCAGCTGCGCTGGGCGGGCTCGCCGCTGGCGCTGGACGCGGCCAGCGTCGAGGGCCAGCTGAATCTGGCGCTGCAGGCCGGGCAGATCCTGCAGGCCGACCCGGGTGCGGCGCGGCTGCTGGGGGTGTTCAGCCTGCAGGCGCTGCCGCGGCGGCTGACGCTGGACTTCCGCGACCTGTTCCAGCAAGGCTTCGCCTTCGACGAGGCCGGCGGCGACTTCCGCGTCGAGCGCGGCATCGCCCGCACCGAGAACCTGCGATTGCAGGGCGTGCAGGCGACGGTGCTCGTGCACGGCAGCGCCGACCTGCAGCGCGAGACCCAGGACCTGCAGGTGCTGGTCGTGCCGCGCTTCGACGGTGCCGGGGTGGCGCTGGCGACGATGGTGATCAACCCGGCGATCGGCTTCGGCACGCTGCTGGCGCAGTGGGCGTTGCGCGAGCCGCTGATCGCGGCGAACACCCGCGAATACCATGTGACCGGGCCGTGGGCCGAGCCGAAGGTGCAGCCGGTGCTGCGCAGCACGGCAGGCCCGGCGCCGGTTGCGCCGCCGGCGCCGCCCGCTCCCCCCGTCACCCCTCCAACCCCCGAGAAGAGGCCTACCGGATGAAGCTGGCCGCCGTGCAGATGGTCTCCACCCCGAGCGTCGAGCGCAACCTGCAGGCGGCCGCCGCGCTGCTGGCCGAAGCGGCCGCCGCCGGCGCCGGCCTGGCGGTGCTGCCCGAGTACTTCTGCCTGATGGCGCGCAGCGACGCCGACAAGCTCGCCGCCGCCGAGGCGCCGGGCGACGGCCCGATCCAGCGCTTCCTCGCCGAGCAGGCGCGCCGCCACCGGCTGTGGCTGGTGGGCGGCACGCTGCCGCTGCGCGACGCCGACACGCCGCCGGATCGCGTCCGCAACAGCTGCGGCGTCTACGCGCCCGACGGCCGGCTCGCCGCGCGCTACGACAAGCTGCACCTGTTCAGCTTCCACACCGCCGACGAGCAGCACGACGAGGGCCGCGTGATCGCCGCCGGCAGCGTGCCGGTGGCGGTGCAGGCCGGGTCGCTGCGCGTCGGCCTGAGCGTGTGCTACGACCTGCGCTTCCCCGAGCTGTACCGCGCGCTGATGACGCCGCCCTGCGACCTGCTCACCGTACCCGCGGCCTTCACCTACCCGACCGGCCAGGCGCACTGGGAGCTGCTGCTGCGCGCGCGTGCGGTCGAGAACCTGTGCTACGTGGTCGGCGCCGCGCAGGGCGGGCGGCACGACAACGGCCGGCGCACCTGGGGCCACAGCCTGATCGTCGATCCGTGGGGCCGCGTGCTCGCGCAGCGCGACGAAGGCGAAGGCGTGGTCGTCGCCACCGTCGACGCCGCCGCGATGGCCGAGACGCGCACGCGCCTGCCGGCCCTGCAGCATCGGCGGCTTTGACTGTTGCGATAAAATGACGGCTAACTCGGGGGAATAGGCACATGACGACAAGACGATCCTCTGTTCAAGCCACCGCTCCGGACGGCACCCGCCTGCGCCAGACGCAAGCCGAGTACTCCGCCGCGCGCCCGTCGACCGGGCCCGGCGCGAAGCCGATGATGTCGAGCTCGAAGATGTACGTGTGCCGCCGCTGCCAGGCCAACTTCAAGACCGGCGACGGCAAGCCCGACCCGCGTCTGCCGGGCCTGGGCAGGTGCAACAAGTGCCTGGGGCTGTCCGAACTGGTGGCCTGAGGCTGCAAGCCGCAGCAGCGGCACCGCCGGGCCGTGGTCGGCTGCGGCGCAATCGGGCCAAGGCCCGCTAGGTCGGTCGACAGCGTTGGCGTGCGAGTGGCGCGGCCACGCGCACGCCCGTACGCTCGCGCGGGCGTGGTGTCGCGTGCGTGGCGGCCGCTGCGGAGGTGCCGGCTGCACGGCCGGGGCCGCGCACGCGCGAAGCTGCCGCGAACGATCTAGTGCAGTGTTCCACTCTGTGCAGCACTTAAGAAAACC
>CAZKCJ010000037.1:0-14578 GCA_964550885.1 uncultured Rubrivivax sp.
AGTGGGGGTGCTGGTCTGGCTTGAGACAGGCGGGGGCAGGCCCCGCGTTCAGCCCTGGCTGGTCAGCACCCGCGCGCCACGCGGCGTGCGGATGCGCAGCAGCTGGTACGGCAGGCCGGCCGCGTGCACCGGCAGCGGCACGCCGAGCTCGCGCAGCAGCGCCGCCAGTTCGTCGGCGCGCGGGTGACCGAGCTCGAAGGCCTCGAAGCCGCAGCCACGCGCCGCGCTCGTGCTCGGGTGCGGCGTGTGCAGCCAGTCGATGAACTTGGGCAGGTGGTCGCCGAACGGGTTGGCGCGCGGCACCAGCAGCCGCCAGCGCAGCGTCGCGCCGTCGGGCGTGGCGCGCGACGCGTCGATCAGGTCGCTGGCGATGCCGCCGCGCTCGAGCACCGCCTGCGCCGCCTCCAGCTCGCCGCCCGCAGCCTTCAGCATGTACGCGAACAGCTGGCTGCGCGCGAACGCGCCGACGCGCGCACCCATGTTGGCCTGCTGCGGCTGCTGCGGGTCGGGCGCGAGCAGCTCCAGGTAGACGCCACCGTCCAGCGACGCCAGCGCGTTGCGCGTGCCCATGCCGGGGTGGCAGCCGCCGACCGAGGGCTCGACGCCGGTGAAGCCGGCGAAGTCGGCGCGCATCGCGTCCAGGTCGGCGCCGCCGTAGATGAAGTGGTCGAACGCGGTCATCGGTTCCTCGTGCGGGTTCAGAGTCGGTGAAGTACGCCGGCGCGACCGAGCGGGTGCTCCAGGCGGTGCCGATCTGGACGCAAAGCACAGCCGTAGCTCGCGCTGCGGCGAGCGTTGGCAACGACGAGCGGCGCCGTCCGGGGCGCACGAGCGGGCGTGGCGGGGTGCTGCACAGACTCTCAGGCAGTCCACTGCGCCAGGCCGTGCAGCGCCTGCTGCTGGATCTGCAGCGCGTGCTCGATCACGCCGCTGCGCCAGCCCTCGTCGGTGGGCGTGAACATCGCGCGGATCTGCGCGCGCATGCGCGCGACCAGCGCCGGATCGTCGGGCACGTCGCCGAAGCGCAGCCAGCGGTCGGCGCGCAGCTGGTCGAAGCTCGCCTTGATCGGGCCGGTGCCGAACTCGATCACCGCGCCGGTCAGCTGCGCCGGCGCGACCAGGTCACGCACGCCGTAGAACACCAGCCCGTTGTACGGCGGGCGCTGGCCGCCTTCGAAGCCGACCTCGTTGGCGACCCGCTCGCGCCCCCACCACGCGCAGACGCGCTCCCAGTGCGCGCTGCCGGGCTCGTTGAAGCACAGGAAGAAGGGCTGCCCCGGCTGGCCGAGGCCGGTGTGCCAGTCGATGAACGCCAGGCGCTGCAGCGCCGGCAGCTCGCGCGCGAGGATCCGCTGCAGCGTCCGGTTCGACCACTCGGGCGCGCGTCCGCCGAAGTTCAGCCCGGTCGGCTCGTCGTACTGGCCCTTCATGCTCGAGTCCAGCCAGGCCTTGGCGCCGTGGCTCGCGATCCAGGCCTCGATCGCGTGGTCGGTGGCCGCACGCGTGGCCTCGTCCCAGTCGCGCGGGCAGATCTGCTCGTGCAGCTCCAGGTACGCGGGGTTGCTCGGCAGGCGCGCCGCGAAGTCGACGAAGTTGCGGTTCAGGTCGACGTTGTGCTCGGTGGTGCGGGTGCCGTGCGCGAAGCCGTAGGGGTTCAGCGCGTGCACCAGCAGCACCCGCGTGTCGCGGTCCAGCTGGCCGAGCGCGCCGCTGCGCGCCAGCGCGACCTGCGCGGCCGAGCCGGTGTAGCCCTCGGCGCCGTGCGTGCCCGACACGATCAGCAGCGCGCGCGCTGCGTCAATCGGCCCGAAGGCGGCGACCTCGATCGCCAGGCTGCCGCCGTCGGGCCCTTGTGCATCCGGGTGCACATAGCTGGTGATCACCCCGCCGGCTTCGGCGGCGGCGAGCTGGAACTTCGCGCGCGCGGCCGCATAGGTGTCGGCGAAGCAGGCGAGGCTGGCGGCATTTGGGGTGCCTGCGTGGTTCGATGACATGTCAAGTCCCTGGATCGAGTTCGCCAGCGGCGCTCATGGTATGTACCCATTTGCGCGGAGCTTTTCGTTCAATGTAGCATGTCACACAACGCATGGAAACCGCCAAGTCGTCCCCATCGGCTGCACCGTCGGCGCGCGCGCGGCCGTCGCGCCAGAGCGACCTGGCCTTCGACGCGCTGCGCCAGGCGATTCTGCGCTGCGAGCTGGCGCCGGGCGTGCTGGTGTCCGAGGCCGACCTGGCGACCCGCTTCCAGCTGCGGCGCGCGGCGACCCGGGTGGCGCTGGAGCGGCTGTCGACGGTCGGCCTGCTGCGGCCGCTGCCGCGCCGCGGCTACCTGGTCAAGCCGATCACGCTGCGCGACGTGAACGATCTGTTCCAGCTGCGCACGATCATCGAAACTGCCGCGGTGCGGCTGGCCGCCGGCCGCGTCGACGCCGAGGGCTTGCGCCGGCTCGACCGCGTCTGCACCGCCGGCTACCAGCCGGGCGACCGCGCGAGCGAGGCCGACTTCCTGCGCGCCAACAGCGCGTTCCACCTGATGGTCGCGGCCGCGGCCGGCAACGACCGGCTGGTCGCGATGGAGGCGCAGCTGCTCGCCGAGATGGAGCAGCTGTTCCACTTCGGGCTGTCGCAGCGCGACCGCAGCCGCGAGATGCAGCAGGAGCACCAGGCGCTGATCGACGCGCTGGCCAGCGGCGACGCCGACGCCGCCGAGCGCATGACCCGCGACGAGCTGGCCTCGTCCAAGGCGATGGTGCTCGATGCGCTGATCGGCTGCGAATCGCTGCTCGACGTCAGCATCTCGCCGACCGGGCTGCCCGCCCCGGTCCGCGCGCGCCAGCGCACCGGCCCCCTTCGAACCCTGCGCCCATGAACCCGGAATTCACTCCCGACACGCTCGCCCACTGGATGAAGGCCTCGCCCTTCATCGACTTCATGGCGCTGGAGCTGATCTCGGCCGACGCCGCCCAGGGCCGGCTGACGATGAAGATGCCGATGCGCGCCGAGTTCGAGCGCGGCGCCGGCAGCGGCCAGTTCCACGGCGGCCCGATCGCCGCGCTGATCGACACCGTCGGCGACTTCGCGGTGGCCTTCGTGGTCAAGGGCGGCGTGCCGACGATCAACTTCCGCGTCGACTACCTGCGGCCGTCGTCCGGCGCGTTCCTGCTGGCCAGCGCCGCGGTGCGGCGCGTGGGCCGCACGATCGGCGTGGTCGACGTCGACGTCTACGACGACCACGACCGCCTGACCGCGGTCGGCCGCGGCTGCTACGGCGCGCAGCCGGGCTGAGCGCCGTAGTTCGATGTTCAGCAACCTGGGCGAGATGGTCCCGCGCGAGCTGCCGCGCGACGCGACCTGGCTGACCGAGATCGCAGCCGGCGGCGCCGAGCAGGCGTACCGCTTCGGGCAGCTGCACGCGCAGGCCGACGCAGTCGCGCGCGGGCTGCTCGCGCGCGGAGTAGTGCGCGGTGATCGTGTCGCACTAATGGCGGGCAACCTTGCACGCTATCTCATCGCGTTTCTCGGAATCATGCGCGCCGGCTGCGTAGCGGTTCCCGTTAATCCCAGGCTGCCGCCGCCGACTGTCGACCACATACACCACGACTCACAGATCCGGTTGACGCTGACTGACACCGCGGCGCTGCCGCTGCTCGAAGGTCGCGCGGCGCTGCGCCTCGACGACGACGCCGCGTGGGCCGCGCTGCTCGACCCGGGGCCGTTCGCGAGCCCGGCGATGCAGCCGCAGGAGATCGCGCTGATCCTGTACACCTCGGGCTCCACCGGGCGGCCCAAGGGCGTGCCGCTGACCCACGGCGGCTACACCTGGGCGGCCGACTTCCTGGTCGCGTCGGGGCCGCCGATGGCGGGTCGCCGGGTGCTGGTCGCCGCGCCGCTGTTCCACATGAACGGCCTGCTGATGAGCCTGCTGACCGCGCGCGCCGGCGGCTCGGTGGTGCTGCTGCAGCGCTTCAGCGCCGCGCAGTACCTGCAGGCCGCGGCGCAGCACCGCTGCCAGGTGCTGACCTCGGTGCCGACGATGCTCGCGTTGGCCGCACGCGAGACCGAGCTGCTCGCGCGCCTGGACCTGAGTTCGGTGGACACCGTGGTCAGTGGCTCGGCACCGGCCACCGCGGCGCTGTTCGACCAGGTCGCCCGGATCTTCCCGAACGCGCGGGTGATGAACTCCTACGGCACCACAGAGTCCAGTCCGATCGTCTTTGGTCCTCACCCAAAGGGGCTGCCGCGCCCGATGCTTTCCGTCGGCTATCCGCTGGCGCAAGCCGAGCTGAAGCTGGTCGGCGGCCCGGACGAGAACCAGGGCGTGCTGTGGCTGCGCAGCCGCGCGGTGATGCCTGGCTACCTGAACCTGCCTGATGAGACCGCGAAGCGGCTGCACGACGGCTGGTACGACACCGGCGACGTGATGCGCCGCGACGCCGACGGCTTCTACTACTTCGTCGGCCGCAGCGACGACATGTTCGTCTGCGGCGGCGAGAACATCTACCCCAGCGAGCTCGAGCAGCTGCTGGAGACCCACCCGGCGGTGGCGCAGGCCGCGGTGGTGCCGGTCGCCGACGAGATCAAGGGGCAGCTGCCCGCAGCCTTCATCGTGCTGCGCCCGGGCGCGCAGCTGGGCGCCGACGAGCTCAAGCGCTACACGCTCGCGCGCGCGCCGGCCTACCAGCACCCGCGCTTCGTCGAGCTCGTCGCCGAGCTGCCGCTGGCCGGGCCGAACAAGATCGACCGCCGCCAGCTGATCGAGCGCGCCGCGCACGCCTTCGGGCGCTGAGCCGCCGCCCTGCACAATCCCCCCGGCCCGCAAGCCCCGCCATCCATGAGAGCCCAAGTCATCCGCAGCCACGGCGGCATCGACGACATCACGTTCGAAGCCAACTGGCCCGATCCGCAGCCCGGCGCCGACGAGGTGGTGCTGCGCGTCGGTGCCTGCACGCTGAACTACCACGACCTGTTCACGCTGCGCGGCATGCCCGGCATCACGCTGGACATGCCGCTGATCATGGGCATCGACGTCGCCGGCGAAGTCGCCGCGGTCGGCGCGCAGGTGCGCGGCTGGAAGCCCGGCGACCGGGTGCTGGTGGACCCGGTCAACCGCAAGCTCGGCACGCTGCTGGGCGAGCGCTCGAACGGCGGCCTGGCCGAGCTGGTCAAGGTCGACGCGTCGCAGCTGGTCGCGCTGCCCGACGAGGTGTCGTTCGAGGCGGCTGCCGCGCTGCCGGTGGCCTACGGCACCGCCTACCGGATGATGGTGCCGCGCGCGCGGATCCAGCCCGGCGAGAAGGTGCTGATCCTCGGCGCTTCCGGCGGCGTCGGCACCTGCTGCGTGCAGCTGGCCAAGCTGGCCGGCGCGCACGTGATCGCCGCCGCGTCGACCGAGGACAAGCTCGCGCGGCTGCGCACGCTCGGGGCCGACGACGGCATCAACTACGCGACCGGCGACTTCATGCGCGAAGTGCACCAGCGCTACGGCAAGCCGCGCTTCCCGGCCGGCGGCGGCGGCGTCGACGTGGTCATCAACTTCACCGGCGGCGACACCTGGGTGCCGTCGCTGCGCTGCCTGCGCCACGACGGGCGGCTGCTGACCTGCGGCGCGACCGCGGGCTTCGACCCGAAGGAAGACATCCGCTACATCTGGTCGTTCGAGCTGAACATCATCGGCTCCAACGGCTGGGTGCCCGAGGACCTGCACGCGCTGCTCTCGCTGGTGCGCGAGCGCCGGCTCGAGCCGGTGATCGACCGCCGGCTGCCGCTCGAGCAGGCGCGTGACGCGTTCCGGCTGCTCGAGCAGCGGCGCGTGTTCGGCAAGGTGGTGGTGGTGCCCTGAAAGCCGGCCCGAGGCCGGCCTGATGCGGTCGGCCGACGCCAGGATTTCCGTTCCCCAGAAGGAGAGGTGTGCGATGAAGATCAAGCTGTTGGCTTCCGTGATCCTGGCCGGTGCGCTGCTGCACGCGGCCGGCCCCGCTGCGGCGCAAATCAAGGAGATTAAGTTCGGCTGCTACGCTCCAATGACTGGACAACTCGCCATCTTCGGCCGGAGCATGCAGAATGGTTTCGACATGGCCATTGACGACTTCGCCAAGACTGCGCAGGCTAAGGGGCTGAAGTTCACGATCCGCTGCGATGACGACCAGGGACGCGCCGATGATGGAATAAGTATTGCCCGTAAACTTATTGAAGACGCGTCTATTCTTGCTGTACTCGGGAGTTGGTCATCAACGGTAACTCTAGCAGCGGGTCCGATCTACAATCAAGCGAGACTTGTTAATATCACGCCAATTTCCTCTCATCCAGATGTAACAAAGATTGGCCCGTATGTCTATCGTCAAAGTATTACTCAGCCACAAGAGGGCGCTGTCAATGGACAGTACTTGCAAGATCTGGGCGTCAAGACCATGGCGATGATAGGTATTCCGAACGACTACGGTAAAGCTAATATCCATTTCACGAAGCTTAACTTTGAGAAACGTGGAGGCAAGATCACGTTTGAGGAGTTCGTGCGCCCTGACGCTCAAGACTTCCGCCAGACACTACAAAAGGCGATGCAGGGCAATCCAGATGCATTGTATTTAGGTGTGTTCGCACCGCAGGCAGCATTGATGCTGAAGCAGCTTCGTCAGATGGGAAGTAGGACGCTGGTGTACCTGGCGGCCGCTAACGATTCACCAGATCTAATCCGGCTCGCCGGTGTGGATGCCGTTGAGGGCGTGCACCTACCGATCCAGTTCAATCCAGTGGTTGGCCCGAAAATGACCGATTTCTTTAAACGTTATGAGGCCCGGTTTAGTACGTTACCCGACCCATTTGCCGGTAATTCATATAACACCGCAATGATGATGCAAGAGTTGGTCGCAAAGCAGGCTCCGAATGTAACTAGAGAATCTGTGCGAAAGGCACTAGATGATATCCGTATATTCGACGGTATCTTCGGACCAATTGTCTATGATCCGAGCACCCGCGAGTGGCAGTTTAGTTTTTATCACGGAGTTATTCAAGGCGGACAGGTTAAGATCGTCAAGTGACACATAATTTTCCTTATTAACAATATTCCAGGGCAGGTTCATATAATAAGCACGTTCACTCTAGGTCAGCTCGCGATCGGGCTGAGCGTCGGCATGACCTATGCGATCGTAGCGATTGGTCTGACGCTGATTTACCGCGTGCTGCTGGCAGTCAACTTCGCGCACGGTGAGGTCTACACGCTCGGCGCGTTCGCGACCTTCATCGGTACGTCGACGCTACACCTGCCGCTGTGGGCGATCGTTCCAACAGTTGTATTGATCGGTGCCGGATTCGGTATCTTGGTGGAACGTATCGGCTTCAGGCCCTATCGCAAGTTCACTGACGAGGCGACTCTCAAGTCGCGGGCGGTGCGCGAGGCGACGCTGCTGTCGTCATTCGCAATAGGCCTAGTGGTCCGCGAGCTGCTCGATCAGGTCTACCACGGCGAGTGGCTGGCGATTCCGAGCGAGTACCTGCTGAACCAGCCGCTGAAGCTCGGCGGAATCTCGCTGTCGGTCGGCGAGGTCGCGATCGCGCTGATCTCGGTGGCGATGCTGGTCGGACTGCAGTGGCTGCTGCACCGCACCCGCACCGGCGTGGCGATCCGGGCGGTGTCGTCCAACCTGATCGGCGCGCAGTTCTCGGGCATCGACATCAACCGCGTGGTGGTCGCGGTGTTCACCGTCGGCTCGGTGCTGGGCGCGGTCGCCGGCATGGTGGTGTCGCTGGCCTACGGCAGCCTGCAGTCCTACATGGGGCTGACGGTGGTGATCAAGGCCTTCGTCGCGATGGTGATCGGCGGGCTGACCAGCCTGCCCGGCGCAGTCGCCGCCGGCCTGCTGATCGGCCTGGCCGAGGCCACCGCCGGCATCTTCATCCCCAGCGCGTGGACCGAGATGGTCGCCTACGTGCTGCTGATCCTGACCCTGCTGTTCCTGCCGCGCGGCCTATTCGCGTGGCGACGCTGAAGCAACGGGCCGCTGCCGATGCGCCTGCCGATCCTTCCGGTCGCCGCCGCCGCGACCCTGCTGCTCGCGCTGCCCGCGCTGCTGGTCGCGGTCGACAGCGCGTACATCGGCAGGCTCGCCCAGCTGGTGCTGATCACCGTGGTGCTCAGCAGCGCGCTGAACCTGCTGATCGGCACCGCCGGGCTGCTGGCGCTGGACACCGTCGTCTACTACGGGCTGGGCGCCTACACCGCGGCGATCCTGTCGGCGGCCACCGGCAGCGGCTTCGTGGTGGACGTGCTCGCGGCGATCGTGGTCTGCAGCCTGGCCGGCGTGGTCATCGGCTACGCGCTGGTGCGGCTGGCCAGCATCTTCTTCGCAGTGGCGACGATCGCGCTGGCGATCTCGTTCCACACCACGGTGCTGAACTGGAACGACCTGACGCGCGGGCCGATGGGCTTTCGCGGCATCCCGCCGGTGCGGCTGTTCGGCCATGAGGTCACCAGCTGGCTCGGCAGCTACTTCGTCACCGCGGTCTTCTGCCTGGTCGCGCTGTACATCGCGCACCGCCTGATGCACTCGTTCTACGGCAACGCGGTGCGCGCGGTGCGCGAGGACGAGGAGTGCGCGCGCTCGCTCGGGCTGCCGTCGCGCCGGCTGCGGGTGGAGATCTACACCGTGCACGCGGCGATCACCGGCGCCGCCGGCGCGCTGTACGCGCACACGAACCAGTTCATCGGCCCCGACAACTTCCTGCTGCTGGAGTCGGCGCTGGTGCTGATTGCGGTCGTGGTCGGCGGCATCGGCAGCCTGCCGGGGGCGGTGATCGGCGCGCTGATGATCGTGCTGATCCCCGAGATGCTGCGCGAGGTTGGCCACCTGCGCGCGCTGATCTTCGGGCTGGTGCTGTTCCTGTCGATCCTGTTCGTGCCGCGCGGCCTGTTCAGCGAGGTGCGCGCGCTCGCCTGGTTCCGGCGGCTGTCGCACGGCCCGTGGGCCGCTGGGGCGGCGGCGGCGCAGCAGCCGTCGCCCGTCGCCCGGCGCGAGGAAGGCGCCTGATGGACGCGGCGCCACCGATGCTGCTGGAGGTCGACGGCCTGAGCAAGCACTTCGCCGGGCTGCGCGCGGTCGACGACGTGAGCTTTCGGGTCGCGCCGGGCGAGTTGCTCGGCCTGATCGGCCCCAACGGCGCCGGCAAGACGACGCTGTTCAACTGCATCGCCGGCGCGCTCGCGCCGACCGCCGGGCGCGTCGCCTTCGACGGCCACCCGATCGCCGGCGTCGACCCGACCCGGATCGCGCGCGTCGGCCTGGCGCGCACCTACCAGAACCTGCGCGTCTTCCCCGACATCACGGTGTTCGACAACATCTCGGCCGGCGCGATCGGGCGCCTGGGCACTTCGCTGTGGGACACGCTGCTGCCCTGGCGCGGTCGGCACCGCGACGAGGCGATCGCCGCGGCGACGCTGGAGGCACTCGCCGCCTTCGACCTGCTGGCCTACGCCGACCTGCCCGCGGGCAACCTGTCGTACGGGCAGAAGAAGAGCCTGGAGATCGCGCGCGCGCTGTCGCTGCACCCGAAGCTGCTGATGCTCGACGAGCCGGCGGCGGGGCTGAACCACACCGAAACCGCCGAGCTGGCCGAGCGCATCGTCGCGCTGCGCGCGCGCGGCCTGACGATCGTGCTGGTCGAGCACGACATGCCGATGGTGATGCGCATCTGCGACCGGATCATCGTGCTCGACAGCGGCCGGCTGATCGGCGACGGCACGCCGGCCGCGATCCGCCAGGATCCGCAGGTGCGCGCCGCCTACCTGGGCAACGACGAATGACGCAGCCAGGTGCAACCGGTTCGGGCGCACGGCCGCTGCTCGCGGTGCGCGAGCTGCAGGTGCGGTTGTCCGGCCGCACGATCCTCGACCGGGTGTCGATCGACCTGCCCGAAGGCGGACTGGCGACGATCCTCGGCCGCAACGGCGTCGGCAAGACCACGCTGCTGCGCACGATCTCCGGGCTGTACCGGCCGAGCGCCGGCAGCATCGAGCTCGGCGGCCAGCCGATCGCGGGGCTGCCATCGCACGCGGTGGTGCGCGCCGGCATCGCGCAGTCGCCCGAGGGGCGGCAGCTGTTCGCCGACATGTCGGTGCTCGAGAACCTGCGCGCCGGCGCACTCGCGCTGTCGGCCGCCGACTTCGAGCGGCGGGTCGAGCAGCTGACCCAGCTGTTCCCGATCATCGCCGAGCGCCGGCGGCAGAGCGCCGGCTCGCTGTCGGGCGGCGAGCAGCAGATGGTCTGCGTCGCGCGCGCGCTGATGGGCTCGCCGCGGGTGCTGCTGCTCGATGAGCCGTCGCTGGGCCTGGCGCCGAAGGTGGTCGCGCGGATCTTCGAGCTGATCGGCACGGTGCGCGCCGAAGGCGTCGCGGTGCTGCTGGTCGAGCAGAACGCGAAGCTCGCGCTGCGCACCGCCGACTACGCCTACGTGCTCGACCAGGGCCGCGTGGTGCTGGAGGGACGCGCGGCCGAGCTGGCCGACGACGAGCGCGTGGTCTCGGCCTACTTAGGAGGATGAGCAACGCCATGAGCAGGAGGCTTCATTGTGAGTGACATGAACGACAAGATCGCGCTGGTCACCGGCGCGAGCCGCGGCATCGGCCGCGAGACCGCGCTGCGGCTGGGCGCGCGCGGCGCGCTGGTCGCGGTGCACTACCGCAGCCGGCGCGAGCAGGCCGACGAGGTGGTCGCGCAGATCGCGGCCGGCGGCGGCCAGGCCTTCACGCTGCAGGCCGACCTGGCCGAGCGCGGCGCGGTCGCGCGCGTGTACCAGCAGCTCGACGCGGAACTCGAGCGGCGCTGCGGCAGCCGCGAGTTCGACATCCTGGTCAACAACGCCGGCGAGGGCTCGCGGGTGCTGCTCGAGGACGTGACCGAGGAGCTGTTCGACCACACGCTGCAGGTCGACCTGAAGGCGCCGTTCTTCCTGATCCAGCAGGCCTCGCCGCGGCTGCGCGCCGGCGGGCGGATCATCAACGTGTCGTCGATGGGCACCCGCGCCGCCTATCCGGAAATGGCCTGCTACGCGCCGGCCAAGGCCGGGCTGGAGGCGCTGACGCTGCTGCTGGCCGCGCACTTCGGGCCGCGCGGCATCACCGTCAACGCGGTGCTGCCGGGCGCGACCGCGACCGACATGCACCCCGGCGCGCGCGACCCGCAGCGCGCCGCGCAGATCGCCACGGGGATTGCGCTGCGCCGCGTCGGCCAGCCGGCCGACATCGCCGACGTGATCGCTTTCCTGGCCAGCGACGCCGGGCGCTGGGTCACCGCGCAGTGCATCGACGCGAGCGGCGGGCAGCGGCTCTGATGCAGGCGGCGGCGCACGACGACGACGACTTCGACCTGGTCGTGCTCGGCTCGGGCGCGGCCGGGCTGGCGGCGGCGCTGGTCGGCGGCCAGCAGGGCGCGCGCGTGCTGCTGGCCGAGAAGGCCGAGCTGGTCGGCGGCACCACCGCGATGGCCGGCGGCTGCACCTGGGTGCCGGGCAACCACCTGATGCGCGCCGCCGGGCTGCCGGACAGCGCCGACGACGCGCTCGCCTACATCCGCGCAGTCGCGCCGCCCGGCTGGGCCGCGGACGAGGAGCCGTTGTGGCAGGCCTTCGTCGCCAACGCGCCGACCATGCTCGAGTTCGTCGAGCGCCACAGCGCGCTGCGCTTCGGCCTGGGCGGCGAACCCGACCCGTACCCGGACGCGCCCGGCGCGCGTCTGCGCGGCCGCAACGTGTCGCCGCGGCCACTGCGCTTCGCCGAGCTGGGCGCATGGCGCACGCGCATCCGGCCGTCGCCGATGCCGTTTCGGCTGACCTACAACGAAATCACCGACAACCACCTCGCCGCGATCCCGACGCGCGCCTTCACCCGCTTCGGCCACCGGCTGCTGTGGCGGGTACTGACCGACCGGCGCGCGATGGGCCAGGCGATGGTCGGCGGGCTGCTGCTGGGCTGCCTTCGCCACGGCGTCAGCGTGCGCACCGGTGCGGCCGCGGTGCGCCTGACGCTCGACGCCGGCGCCGTCACCGGGGTCGAGCTGCAGCGCGGCGACCGGGTCGACGTCGTCCGCGCGCGCCGCGGCGTGGTGATCGCCACCGGCGGCTTCGAGTGGGACGAGCAGCTGATGGCCGCCCACCACCCGGGGCCGGTTACCTGGACCGCGAGCCCGCCGACCAACTGCGGCGACGGCCATCGGCTGGCCGCGCAGGCCGGCGCCGCCTTCGCGCGCATGGACCAGGCGCTGATCATGGGCGCGCGCCCGGTGATGTACATGGGGCAGCCGCTGGCGATGCCGGCGGCCGACTACACGCTGCCGCACAGCATGGTCGTCAACCGCCACGGCCGGCGCTTCGTCAACGAACTGCAGATGAACATCGGCCTGGGGCTGGACGAGCGCGACCCGGCCACCGGCGCGCGCGTGAACATGCCGGCCTGGCGGATCTACGACGCGCAGTACGCGGCACGCTACCGCCACATGCTGCCCGGCGGGCCCGAGCACGTGCAGGCCAGCTCGCTGCGCGCGCTGGCCGCCGCGATCGGCGTCGACGCCGACGGCCTGGAGGACGAGGCCGCGCGGATGTCGCGCTTCGCCCGCGCCGGGCGCGACGACGACTTCGGCCGCGGCGGCAACCGCTGGGATCCGGCGCGCAGCGGCGATCCGCGCCTGCGGCCGAACAGCTGCCTGGGCACGATCGAGCGCGCACCGTTCCACGCGTTCCCGATCGTGCCGAGCTTCCTCGGCACCAAGGGCGGGCCGCGCACCGACGCGCGCGGCCAGGTGCTGAGCACGGCCGGGCGGCCGATCCCGGGCCTGTACTGCGCCGGCAACGCGATGGCCAACCCCATCGGCTCCAAGGCAGTCGGTGCGGGCACCACCCTCGGGCCCTGCCTGACCTGGGGCTACGTCTGCGCGCGCAGCGCGCTGGGCCTGGCCTGACGCCGGTCGGATGCACGCGCGCAGGTCACGCGCCCGCGCCGCGCCGATCCATCAGAAGCGCTTCCTGATCCGCGCGGCGAAGCGCCGCGCCTTGCGCGACGCCTTGGCCAGCAGGTTCGGGTCGAGCAGATATTCGCGGCACACCGGATAGGCGCTGGCGCGGCTGCGCTCCAGGTCGCCGCCGGTGTGCAGGTACGTCTCGTAGTCGAGGAACAGCTGCAGCCGGCTCGGGTCGCGCAGCGGCGGATGGCAAGGGATCCCGGTGCGGTCGCGCCACTGGTCGAACGGGAAGCAGATCCGGCCGGAGCCGTCGTCGATCAGCTCGTTGCGGATGAAGAACGCGTCCACCCCCGGCACCACCCACAGCAGCGCGTAGCCGTGCCGCTGCGCGAGCAGGGTCAGCGCCTTCAGCGACGCGCCGTAGCCGCGGTCGCGCTGCCAGTGCTGCTGCGCGTCGTTCGGGAAGGTGATCGCCGCGTCCAGCGGGTAGTTGGCGTTGTACTCGACCGAGAACACCAGCGCCGGGTAGGCCTGCAGCAGCGCCTCGAACAGCCACAGGTCGATCGAGTCGACGTCGATCGACACGTACTCCGGCTGCTGGGGCACGCCGTAGCGGCGGAAGACCTCGGCGATGTTGGTCGGCAGCAGGAAGTGCCGGTGCAGCCCGATCGCCGGGTTGTCGTGCTCGCCGTCGAGCAGCAGGCCCTGCCAGCCGTGCTCGAGCACCAGCTTGGCGACGTTCGCACCCGAGCCTTCGGTCAGGCTGGTCGAGTTGAAGCCGAACTCGACGCAGTACGGCGGCCGGTTCACCGTCGCGACGTTGGCGAAGATCAGGTCGAGCAGCTGGTCCTGGTACGACTGCGAGTAGCGCCCGGCGCCGAAGCGGGCTTGCTCCAGCTCCTCGACCCAGCGCTTCATCGCCGTGGCCCGGCCGGCCCGTCAGTGCTGGTGCACGTACTGTCCGGGCGCGTCGTCGATCGCCGGATAGCCGCGGCGCGGCGCGCCGGTGGCCGGCGGCTTGACCTGCGCGCCCGAGTGCGCGGCCAGCCACTGCTGCCACGCCGGCCACCACGCGCCCTGGTGCAGCGTGGCCGCCTCCAGCCACTCCTCGGGCGGCAGGTACGGATCGACCAGCCGTCGCGTCTTGATCCGGTAGTGGCGCTTCGGGTGCACCGGCCCGCAGACGATGCCGGCGTTGTGGCCGGCGTTGGTCAGCAGGAAGCTGAAGTCGTCGCTGCGCACCAGGTTGTCGACCTTGTAGACCGACTTCCACGGCGCGACGTGGTCCGACTCGGTGCCGACCACGAACATCGGCACGCGCAGGTCCGACAGCCGCACCACCTTGCCGTTGACCGGGAAGCGGTTGGTCGCCAGCTCGTTGTCCAGGTACAGCCGGTACAGGTACTCGGAGTGCATCCGCCAGGGCATGCGCGTGCCGTCGGCGTTCCAGGCCATCAGGTCGATCAGCGGCTGGCGCTGGCCCTTCAGGTAGTTGTCCACCGCCGGCTGCCAGATCAGGTCCTGCGCGCGCATCAGCGCGAACGCGCCGGCCATCTGCCGGCTCTCGAGCACGCCCTTCTTGTACATCGACGCCTCGAGCATCGCCAGCTGGCTCGGGTTGATGAAGAAGGCCAGCT
>CAZKCJ010000037.1:14588-14886 GCA_964550885.1 uncultured Rubrivivax sp.
AGGCCAGCTCGCCCGGCTCGGAGAAGTCGGTCTGCGCGGCGAACAGCGAGATCGTCGCGATCCGCTGGTCGCCGTCGCGCGCCAGCGCCGCCGCGCCGATCGCCAGCAGCGTGCCGCCGATGCAGTAGCCGACCGCGTGCACCCGGCGCCCGGGCACGATCGTGCTCACCGCGTCCAGCGCCGCGAGCAAGCCCAGCTGCAGGTAGTCGTCCATGCCGATGCCGCGGTCGGCGGCATCGGGGTTCTTCCACGACACCATGAACACCGTGTGGCCCTGGTCGACGAGGTATTTGACCAG
>CAZKCJ010000038.1:0-2562 GCA_964550885.1 uncultured Rubrivivax sp.
CGCACCTCTACGAGCTGCTCTTCACGGGCCAGCCGGACGCTCCCTTCGTGGTCGCGGCCACGACGCTGCGCCGGTCGCAGGGGCTGTTTCAGCCGATCGAGCTGCGGGTCGACCCGCGCAGCGCGAAGACGCTCCGCAGCAGCGCCGAGTGGAGCGGCGGCCCGCGCCCACCTGCCGACGGCAGGACCGCCGCGCAGATCGCGCGGGCGATCGAGGAGCGCGGGCTCGGCACGATCACCGAGCTCGAGTTCGACGCGCCACTGTGGGAGCTGGAGCTGCGCGGCACCGGGGTGCGCGCGAAGCTGTACGTCGACCCGGTGAGCGGCGAGATCCAGCGCTGCCGCGGCCAGGGCTGCCCGACCCGCTGACGGCGGCGCGCGCGCCGCGGTCGCGCGCCGACCGGCGACGACACCGCCGCCGCTTCGCTTGCAGGCGTGCAGCCGCCCGGCCGCCAGCCCCTCAGCGTTCGTCGGCCAGGATCGAGGTCAGCGTCTCGACGAAGGCTTCGGTGCGCCGCGGCAGCAGCCGGCGTCCGGGGGTTACGCACCAGACCACGGTCGGCGGCAGGCGCCACTGCGGCAGCACGCGCTCGAGCAGCCCCTGGCCCGCCAGCGGCTCGGCGAAGCGCAGCGACAGGCCGACGATGCCCAGCCCGCGCAGCGCCAGCGCCTGCAGCAGGCCCACCGAGTTGGCGGCCAGGCCCTGCGCCGGCATGCCCTCCCAGTGCGCGTGGCCCTGGCTCAGCCGCCAGCGCGGCGCATCGCTGCCGGTGACCAGCGCCAGGCCCTGGTGCGCTTCAAGCTCGGCCGGCTGCTGCGGCCGCCCGTGCTGCTGCAGGTAGGTCGGGCTCGCGTACAGGCCGCCGTGCAGCGTGGCGATGCGCCGCGCGACCAGCGTGCGGTCGTCGGGCAGCTGGCTGGCGACCCGCACCGCGGCGTCGAAGCGCTCGGCCACCAGGTCGACGCGGCGCGGCGACAGGTCCAGCTCCAGCCGCAGGTCGGGGTGGCGGCTGCGGAACGCACTGATCACGTCGACCAGCGACAGCTCGTTGAACTCCGGCGGCAGCGACACCCGCAGCGTGCCGTGGGGGCGCGCGCGCCGGTGCTGCGCCAGCGCGGCAGCCTCCTGCGCCTCGTCGGCCAGCCGCTGCGCGTGTTCCAGCATCCGCTCGCCGAACTCGGTCAGCGCCAGCCGGCGCGTACTGCGCTGCATCAGTCGCTCGCCCAGCGCCTGCTCGAGCTGCGATAGCCGCCGCGACAGCGTCGCCTTGGGCAGCCCGGTGCGCTCGGCCGCGCGCGTGAAGCTGCCCGCCTGGACGATGTGGGCGAAGACGATCAGGTCGTCGGCGTGCAGGTCGAGCGTGGTCATCGCAACCGGCATTGTCTCGAATTCGAGACTGTCTTCCCCGGCGGCGGCGGTTTATCTCCTCCTCCTCGTTCAATAGACTCGGCTGAGCGCGGTGGACGCTGCGCACCTGCAGCCGCCGGCGGCGGCATGGACGCTGGTTCGCCGCCGCGCCGATCGATCCGAACCCGACCCGAAGGAGCACCCGATGACTGTCCGCCTTGCGATCGTCTACTACTCGACCTACGGCACCAACCACCGGATGGCCGAGATCGCGGCCGAAGCCGCGCGCGCGGCCGGTGCCGAGGTGCGGCTGCTGAAGGCACCCGAGACCGCGCCGGCCGAGGTCGTCGCCGCGCAGGACGGGTGGCGCGCGCACGCCGAGCAGACCGCGCACGTGCCCAAGGCGAGCGCCGCCGACATGGAGTGGGCGAACGCGTACCTGATCTCGGCCCCCACGCGCTTCGGCGTGATGGCCAGCCAGATGCGCGCATTCATCGACACCCTCGGCGGCGTGTGGGCCAAGGGCGGCCTGGCGAACAAGGCGGTGTCGGCGATGACCTCCGCGCAGAACGCGCACGGCGGGCAGGAGACGACGCTGCTGTCGTTCTATGCGAGCGTGATCCACTGGGGCGCGATCGTGGTCGCGCCCGGCTACACCGACCCGTCGATCTTCAAGGTCGGCGGCAACCCCTACGGCTACAGCCACACCCAGGGCAAGGAGCTGGACGCCGACATGCGCACGGCGATCGAGCACCAGGCGCGCCGGCTGGTCGAGGTGGCGGGCAAGCTCGGCTGAGCGTCACGCCGGCTTGCGCGGCGGGCATGGCCGCGCGCAGCGCGAGCCCGCGACGCTGGCGGCGCGCGCGGCTGACGCGCGCGTGGGGCGTGGCCCACGCGCGGGTGATGCGCGGCTGATGCGCCGGTGATGGCAGACTGCGGCCGGTCACCACCACCGGAGCACCTGCCATGACCCAGCCGCACAACCGCATCGCCGTGGTCACCGGCGCCGGCAGCGGCATCGGCCGCGCTTGCGCGATCCGCCTGCTGCAGGACGGCTGGCGCGTGGTCTTCGCCGGCCGCCGGCAGGCGACGCTGCGCGACGCGCTGGCCGCGGCCGGTGACCCCTTCGGCGACCTTGCGCAGCGCGCCGCGGTGATCGAGGTCGACGTGACCCGGCCCGAGTCGGTCGCGGCGCTGTTCGAGCGGGTGCGCGCC
>CAZKCJ010000038.1:2572-4372 GCA_964550885.1 uncultured Rubrivivax sp.
GGCTCGACCTGCTGTTCAACAACGCCGGCACCGGCGCACCGCCGCTGCCGCTCGAGGAGCTGAGCGCGCAGCAGTGGCGCACGGTGGTCGACACCAACCTGAGCGGCGTCTTCTACTGCCTGCAGCAGGCCTTCCGGCTGATGAAGGCGCAGTCGCCGCGCGGCGGGCGGATCATCAACAACGGCTCGATCTCGGCCTACGCGCCGCGGCCGAACTCGGCGCCCTACACCGCGACCAAGCACGCGGTCAGCGGGCTGACGCGGTCGGCCGCGCTCGACGGCCGCGCGCACGACATCGCGGTCGGCCAGATCGACATCGGCAACGCCGCCACCGACATGACCGCGCCGATGCAGGCCGGCGTGCTGCAGGCCGACGGCAGCGTGCGCGCTGAAGGCCGGATCGACGTGCGCCACGTCGCCGACGCGGTGCTGCAGATGGCCAACCTGCCGCTGTCGGTCAACGTACTGTTTCAGACGATCATGGCGACCACGATGCCCTTCGTCGGCCGCGGCTGAAGGCGGCGGGTCGGCGCGCCTGCGGCCGCTACCGACGACGGGCTGGTAGGATGCACCGTGACCAGGTCCAACCAGGAGGGAGCGACGATGAACGACACCACCGTCAACCGCGACGAGCTCGTGACCAACCTGCGCAGCGTGATCAACGACGCGGAGGAAGTGCTGCGCACCACCGCCGACCAGGCCGGCGGCAAGGCCTCGGAGCTGCGCGTGCGCATGCAGGAGCGGCTGCAGCAGGCCAAGATCCGGCTGCAGGATCTGCAGGACGGCGCGGTGCAGCGCGCGAAGGCTGCCGGCCACGCGGCCGACGACTACGTGCACGACCACCCGTGGCGCGCGATCGGCGCCGCTGCCGGCTTCGGGCTGGTGATCGGCCTGCTGCTCGGCCGCCGCTGAAGCCGCGAGCCACGGCGGTGGCGGCATGCGAGCGCTGGGCCGCCCGCAGGCGCGCAGCGCCCGGCCGGCCATTCGCCGGGTAGCCGGGTGAGCGCGATGCCGCGCACCGGCCTGTTCGATTCCCTGCGGCGGCTGCTGCACACCACGGTCGAGCTGGCCGGGGTGCGGCTGGAGCTGCTGGTTGCCGACCTCGAGCTCGAGAAGCTGCGCCTGGTCGCGGCGCTGCTGCGCGCGCTGCTCGGGCTGCTGCTGATCGGCCTGGGGCTGGTGCTGGCCGCCGGTTTCGTGCTGCTGCTGCTGTGGGACCGCTACCGGCTGGGCGCGGTAGCGGGACTGGCGCTGCTGTTCCTGCTCGGCGGCTGGCTGCTGCTGCGCGCGGCGCGCCAGCGGCTGCTGCAGGGTGACGCGCTGCTCGCGGGCACCCGCGCCGAGCTGCAGCGCGACCGCGACGCGCTTCGCGGCTGAGCAGGCTGCACGATGGTCCAGGCCGCGCACGAGGAGCTGCTGCGCCGCCGCGAGCGGCTGCTGCTGCGCAGCGCCGGGCTGCGCGCCGACTGGGCCGAGCACGCGCAGGGGCTGCGCCGGCCGCTGCAGCTGGCCGACCGCGCGCGTGCGGCCGGCAGCTGGCTCGCGCAGCACCCGCAGTGGCCGATCGGCGCGGCGATCGTGCTGGCGCTGGTGCGCCCGTCGCGCGCGCTGCGCTGGACCGGCTACGCACTGCAGGGCCTGACGATCTACCACCGGCTGCAGAAGCTGCAGCAGCTGGCGAGCGCGCACGGGCACCGCGCCGCGCCGTCGTAGCGCCGTGCGCGCCGCTGATCGCGCGCATCGGCCGGCGCGCGCCATGCGATCAGCGGCGACTCGCAGCGCACCGCCCGGCGCTGGCGCG
>CAZKCJ010000038.1:4382-14518 GCA_964550885.1 uncultured Rubrivivax sp.
CGCGTCGGCGCTGCGGGTTGCCGCGCGATGCGCTACCGCGGGCTACGAGCTAGGCGCCGGGGCCGCCGGTGGGGGTGACGGCTGCCGCCGCCTTCGCCGCCGTCCAGCGCGTGAGCTCGCTCAGCAGCGCGCCGGCGGCCTGGCTCGCGGCCGCCGCAAAGTTCGCGGCGTCGGCCGGCTGCGCCGGCGCGGCGGTGGCGAACAGCTCGCGCCCCAGCAGCTGGCGGCTGCGCGCATCGACCAGCTCGGCGGCGAGCGCCAGCCGCGCCTGCGCCGGTTCGCTCGAGGTATCGAGGTACAGCTCCTGCAGCCGCAGCGTCAGGATCAGGTCACCGCGCACCCCGGCGGTCGCGCGCGCGACCTCGCGGAAGGCCTGCGCACGGCCCAGCCTCGCCTCGGCCAGCGCCAGCAGCTGCTGCTGCGGCCGGTCGACCCAGAAGCCGAACTGGAAGAACGAGCGGCTGCGCCCGTCGGCGCTGTAGACCATGCGGTCGCTGTCGTACAGCGCAACCGCGCTGCCGGCGGCCAGCAGCAGCCCGCGCTCGCTGCGCGGACCCGGCAGCGGCGGCGCGGGCGCTGCGGCGTCGCGCAGCAGGTGGTAGTCCAGCCGCGGGCCACCAGCGCAGGCGCCCAGCAGCACGCCGCCGGCCAGCCCGCCCAGCAGCGCGCGCCGACCGGGGCAGTCGGTGCTCGTTCGACCACGCAGCGCGCTGCCCGCGGCGCGCTGCGGGACGAGTGCTCGGGCACGGCGCGGCGCGCTCATTGCGTCTCCCCGGGGCCGAGCTGCGCGCGGCTGGGCCCGAGCAGCGCGGCCCGCGGTTCGCGCAGGTTGTCGAGCGTGCGCGCGACCGCGTCGGCGCTGCGCCGCAGTTCGGCGGCGGTCGCGCGCAGCTCGAGCACGCTGACATCGAGCGCGGCGTCGGCGCGGGTGATCAGCGCGCCGCCGTCGCGATCGACCCGCTGCAGCGTGCGCGTCAGGTCCTGCTCGACCTTGCGCGTGGCCTCGGTCAGCGTGTGCAGTGCGCTCGACGCGTCGCGCAGCGCGCTGCCGGCGTCGCGCGCCAGCGGCTCGGCGGCGGTGGCGATGCGGGTGGCCGCGCTCGCGATCTCGGTGGTCGCCTTGCCGAACGCGGCCGCGCTGGTGCGGATCTCGAGCGCGACCTGGTCGACCGTCGCCAGTCGCGCGTTCAGCCCGCGCGCGAGGTCGCGCAGCTGCACCAGCAGCTCGGCGAAGGCGCGCTGGTTGTCCGGCCCGAGCACGCGGTTGGCGTTGCCCAGCGCCTGGTCGGCGGTCAGCGTCAGCTGCTTGAGCGAATCGGTGAACTGGTCGGTGCTCGACAGCCCCTCGGGGATCACCGGGTAGCGCTCGCCCGGCGCGACCGCGACCAGCTCCGGCCCGGGCGTGCCCGGCGTGACCAGGTTGATCCGCGCGATGCCGGTGAGCAGGTTGCGGGTGACCGTCGCGTAGGTGTTGTCGCTGACCGGCGTGTCGCGCGCGACCCGCAGCGTGACCTGCACCCGGTTGATGTTGTCGGCCTGGATCTCGTAGCCCTCGACCCGGCCGACCGCGATGCCGCGCATGTTCACGCTGCCGCCGACCTGCAGCCCCTCCAGCGACTGGCGCTCGAAGTACACGGTGTAGAAGTGAAAGCCGGCGGCGCGGCCGGAGGTGTCCAGCCACAAGTAGGCGGCGACCGCCGCTGCGCACAGCAGCAGCACCACCGCGCCGATGATGCTGTAGCGGGTATCAGGCTCCATCGGGGTGGCCCAAGGGCTCGTCGCCGGGGCGGGCGGCGCCACCGGTGGTGTGGCGCGCCGCGAAATACGATTCTATCCACGGGTCGCGCACCGCCATCACCTCGGCCGCGCTGCCGTGCGCGAGCACCCGCCCGCCGGCGAGCACGACGATGCGCCGCGCGGTCGTCAGCAGCGTGTCCAGGTCGTGCGTGGCCATCAGCACGGTCAGGCCGAGGTCGCGGTTCAGGAACGCGATCAGCTGGTCGAAGGCGCGGGCGGTGATCGGGTCCAGCCCCGAGGTCGGCTCGTCCAGGAACAGCACCTCGGGCTCGAGCGCGAGCGCGCGCGCCAGCGCCGCGCGCTTCTTCATGCCGCCCGACAGCTGCGCCGGCATCTTCGCGCCGACCTCGGCGCCCAGGCCGGCCAGCGTCAGCCGCAGGTTCACCAGCCGCGGCAGCAGCGCCGGCGGCACGGCCGCATGCTCGAGCAGCGGCGTGGCGACGTTGCCGGCGACGTCCAGCGACGAGAACAGCGCGCCGTCCTGGAACATCACGCCGAAGCGGCGGCGCACCGCGGCCAGCTCGTCGGCCTCGGCGCGCCACATGTCGGTGCCCAGCAGCCGCACCGTGCCGGCGGTGGGCCGCTGCAGGCCGAGGATCTCGCGCAGCAGCACCGACTTGCCGCTGCCGCTGCCGCCGATCAATGCGACCAGCTCGCCGCGGCCGATGCGCAGCTCCAGCCCGTCGTGCACCGTCTGCCGGCCGAAGCGCGTGACCAGGCCTTCGACCTCGATCACCGCGTCGCTGACTGCGCCGGCGGGGTTGGCGTCGCTGCTCACAGGCCGAGCTTCTGGAAAATCACCGCGAACCAGGCGTCGAGCAGGATCACCGCGACGATCCCCTGGACCACGGTGGAGGTGGTGTTGATGCCGATCGAGCGCGTGTCGCGGCTGACCGAGAAGCCCATCCGGCAGCCGATCACCGCGATGAACAGCGCGAACACCGGCGACTTGCCCAGCCCGATCAGGTAGTGCCGCGGCGCCAGCGCCAGCTGCAGCCGCTGCAGGAAGGTGTCGGGGGTGATGTCCAGGTTCAGGTTGGCCATCAGCATCGCGCCGCCCAGCCCGGCGATGTTGCCGACGAACACCAGCAGCGGCAGCGTCAGCACCAGCGCCAGCACCCGCGGCAGCAGCAGCACCTGCTCGACCGACAGGCCCAGCGTGCGGATCGCGTCGATCTCCTCGGTCAGCTTCATCGTGCCCAGCTGCGCGCAGAAGGCGGCGCCCGAGCGCCCGGCCATGATCGTCGCGACGATCAGCGGCGAGAACTCGCGCGTCATGCCGAGCGCGACGCCGTCGACGACGAAGATGTTGGCGCCGTACTTCTCGGCCTGCAGCCCGAGCATGTAGGCCATCACCACGCCGATCAGGAAGGTGACCAGCGCGACCACCGGAATCGCGGTCACACCCACCTGCTGCAGCTGCGCGAACAGCTCGTGCACGCGCAGCGCGCGCGGCCGGCGCAGCAGCGCGGCGAACGCCGCCAGCGTGCGCCCGAGGTACTCCAGGTGCCCGAGCAGCAGCGTGCCCAGCTCCAGCGTCGCCCGGCCCAGCCGCGCGACCGGCCCGAGCGCCGGTGCCTTCGGCGCGACCGCGGTCTGGTCGAAACGCTGGTGCACCAGTTCGGCGATGCGCTGCAGCCGCGGGTCGAAGCCGCGCAGCTCGAGCCGCTGCAGGTCGGTGCCGAGCGCGGCCAGCGCGTCGAGCAGCAGCAGCGCGCCGGCAGTGTCCAGGTCGCCGAGCGCGCTGCCGTCGAGCGCCTGCGGCGCGGCGCCGCCGGCGCCGCCGCGCAGCCCAGCGGCGAGCGCGTCGAGCTGCGCGGCCCGCTGCGGCAGCTGCGGCAGCCGCCAGCTGCCGCCCAGGTGCAGGGTCGCGGCGCCGTCCGGCGCCTCGATCCAGCACGCGCGATCGGTCGGCTCCATCGCGGCAAAGGCTATCACGCGCGTCAGCGCGCGCTCTTCGGCGGCGGCGCGCCCGGCGTGGCCGACAATCGCCGCGCGCAGGCGGCCACGGAGACAGCGTCTTGAACCAGCGGGAAGCGAGAACGCGGGCGGCGCCGCCGGGGCCCGAGTCCGGCTACGCGTGGGCCCGGCTCGCGGTGTCGGTGCTGCTGATGACGATCGGCGGCGTGGGCATGTACGCGGTGTCGGTGGTGCTGCCACAGGTGCAGGCCGACTTCGGTGCCGACCGCGCCGACGTGTCGCTGACCTACACGGCGACGATGATCGGCTTCGGCGTCGGCGGGATCCTGATGGGCAAGCTCGCCGACCGCTTCGGTGTGATCGCGCCGCTGCTGATCGGCGCCGTCGGCCTCGGGCTGGGCCTGATCGCCGCGGGCACCGCGTCCAGCCTGTGGGTGTTCGGCCTCGCGCACGGGCTGCTGCTCGGGCTGCTCGGCACCTCGGCGACCTTCGCGCCGCTGGTGGCCGACACCTCGCTGTGGTTCGACCGCCGCCGCGGCATCGCGCTGGCGATCTGCATGAGCGGCAACTACCTCGCCGGCGCGCTGTGGCCGCCGGTGATCCAGCACTTCACGCAGACCGGTGGCTGGCGGCCAGCCTACGTCGGCATCGGCGTGTTCTGCCTGCTGACGATGCTGCCGCTGGCGCTGGTCTACCGGCGGCCGGCGCCGCTGCTGCCCGCGACCCCGGTGCCGCGCGCCGGCGCGGCGGCACCGGCGGCGGCCCACGCGCGGCCGCTGGGGATGAGCCCGGGCAGGCTGCAGCTGCTGCTCAGCGTCGCCGGGGTGGCCTGCTGCGTGGCGATGGCGATGCCGCAGGTGCACATCGTCGCCTACTGCACCGACCTTGGCATCGGCCCGGCGCGCGGCGCGCAGATGATGTCGCTGATGCTCGGCATGGGCATCGTCAGCCGGCTCGCGTCGGGCTGGATCGCCGACCGCATCGGCGGCCTGCGCACGCTGCTGCTGGGCTCGTTCCTGCAGGCGGTGGCGCTGGTGGCCTTCCTGTTCGCCGACGGCGTGGTCTCGCTGTACCTGGTGTCGGCGCTGTTCGGGCTGTTCCAGGGCGGCATCGTGCCCAGCTACCCGCTGGTGGTGCGCGAGTACTTCTCGCCGCGCGAGGCCGGCGGCCGCGTCGGCACGGTGCTGATGGCCACGCTGCTGGGCATGGCGCTGGGCGGCTGGCTGTCGGGCGCGGTCTTCGACTGGACCGGCTCGTACCGCGCCGCCTTCGTCAACGGCATCGGCTGGAACCTGCTGAACCTGGCGATCTGCCTGTACCTGCTCGGGCGCGACCGCCGGCTGCGGCCGCAGTGGCGCGCGGTCGCCGCGGCCTGAGCGCGCTCAGCCGCCGGCGGCCGGTTCGTCCTCGTCGCCGGTGGGCAGCTGCAGCGTGCGGGACGCGTAGTCGTACTCGAACACCTCGCCGTGGCGTGCCCAGGCGATCAGCGTGTGCAGCACGCGTTCGGCCTCGGCGGCATCGAGGTGCTGCTGCAGCAACTGCAGGAAAGGCCTGTCGGGCAGCCGGCCGTCGGCCTCCTGCTCCAGGCTGTGGCGGATGTGCGCGGCCAGCGGCACCTGCGCGAGCAGCTGCTGGCCGAACAGCTCCCGGCGCAGCGTGTGGTGGCCGTCGACGTAGCGGCGGCCGAGTGCGCTCAGCTCCAGATCGCCGCGGTCGAGCTGCGCGAAGCCGAGCAGCGCCAGCGCCTGCGCGGCGGGCAGCAGATCCGCGTCGGCCAGGCCGGCGTCCTCGGCCAGGTGCGGCAGGTCGGCGCGCCCGGTGAAGGGCGAGTCGGCGAGCAGCTCGAGCAGCCCGTCCATGCGCGCGACATCGGCCGCCGGCAGCCGCTCGGCGGGCGTCGCGCGCGCGGCCTCGCGGCCGGTGCGGGGTGCGCCGGCGGTCATCAGCGCGTAGACCTCGTCGACCAGCAGGCGCACGTCGCCGCTGTCCGGATCGCGCGGGCGCGGCAGGTGCACCGCGATCTGGCTGTGGATGCGGCCCGGATCGCGTGCAAAGACCAGCACCCGGTCGGCCATCAGCACCGCCTCCTCAATGCTGTGCGAGACGACCAGGATCGCCCGGGTCGGCATCGAGCCGCTGCACCACAGCTCGAGGATGTCCTCGCGCAGGCGCTCGCCGGTCAGCACGTCGAGCGCCGAGAAGGCCTCGTCCATCAGCAGCACGTCCGGCTCGATCACCAGCGCGCGAGCGATGCCCACGCGCTGGCGCATGCCGCCCGACAGCTCGCGCGGCAGCGCGCCCTCGAAGCCGGCGAGCCCGATCAGCGCGATCGCGGCGGCGGCCCGGCGGGCGCGCTCGTCGGGCGGCACGCCGCGGGCCTCCAGGCCGAGCTCGACGTTGCCCTGCACCGTCAGCCACGGGAACAGCGCGAAGGACTGGAAGACCATGCCGATGCCGCGTGCCGGCGCGTACAGCGGCTGTCCGCGGTAGCGCAGCTCGCCGGCATCGGCCGGCACCAGCCCGGCCATGATCCGCAGCAGCGTGCTCTTGCCGCTGCCCGACGGGCCGAGCAGCGCAACGATCTCGCCCTCGTGCAGCGTGAAGTCGACGCCTTCGAGCACGCGGCGTTCGCGGCCGTCGGCCGAGCGGAAGCTCTTGCCGACACCGCGCAGGTCGAGGATTGCAGTAGCGGCCATGCGGCTGGGGCTTGCGGCTGGAGCTCGGCGCGGCGGCGCGGCGATCAGACGTGCAGCCTGGCTTCGGCCAGCCGGTACAGCCGCCGCCAGACGAAGTGGTTCAGCGCCATCACGAACCCGCACATCACGCCGATGCCGAGTGCGACCCGCGGGAAGTCGCCGGCGGCGGTCATCTGCGCGATGTAGCTGCCCAAGCCCTGTGCTTGCAGCGCGGTGTCCCCCCAGGACACCGACTCGGCGACGATGCTCGCGTTCCACGAGCCGCCGCTGGCGGTGATCGCGCCGGTGACGAAGCTCGGGAACACCGCCGGCAGCAGGTAGCGGCGCCACGCGAGCCGGCCGCGCAGACCCAGGTTGCCGGCGGCGTAGCGCAGCTCGGCGGGGACCCCCGACGCGCCGGCGATGACGTTGAACAGGATGTACCACTGCGTGCCCAGCACCATCAGCGGCGACAGCCACAGGTCCGGGTCGAGACCGCCGTGCACGATCCCGACCACCGCCAGCGGGAACAGCAGGTTGGCCGGGAAGGCCGCGAGGAACTGGGCGAGCGCCTGCAGCCGCCCCGCCCAGCGCGGGTTCAGCCCGATCCAGATGCCCACCGGCAGCCACAGCAGCGCGGCGAGCACGATCAGCACCAGCACCCGCGCCAGCGTGAACAGGCCGAGCTGCATCACATGCGCGACTTCGCGCCAGCCGACCTCGGTGTGCACGAAGCGCGCGAGCCGCCACAGCGCCCACAGCGCGGCGCCGGCGACCAGCGCACCCCAAGCGCGCGGCAGCCAGGCCGGTAGCGGGCGTGGGCGCGAGCGGATCGGCGGGCCGCCATCGCGCCGGCGCGCAGCCGACAGGCTCCAGCCGAACAGCCGCGTCATGCCGTGCGCCGCCGGGCGCAGCGCGCGGCTGCGCCGCAGCCACGCCAGCATCCACGACTGCGGCGCTGACCCGGTGCTGTCATCCTCGAAGCGGAAGCGGTCGGCCCAAGCCACCAGCGGCCGGAACAGCAGCTGGTCGTAGATCAGGATGCCGCCGCCCATCGCGGCGATCGCCCAGCCGATCGCGCCCAGGTCGCGACGCTCGATCGCCAGCGCGATGTACGAGCCCACGCCCGGCAACCTGATGCTCTGGCCGGAGACCGAGATTGCCTCCGACGCGACCACGAAGAACCAGCCGCCCGACATCGACATCATCATGTTCCACACCACGCCGGGCAGCGCGAACGGCAGCTCCAGCCGCCAGAAGCGCTGCCAGCCCGACAGCCGGAACACGCGCGCGGCCTCGTCCAGCTCGGACGGCACGGTGCGCAGCGACTGGTACAGGCTGAAGGCGATGTTCCACGCCTGCGAGGTGAAGATCGCGAAGATCGCCGCGCACTCGACGCCGAACAGGCTGCCCGGGAACAGCGCGATGAAGCCGGTGACGGTGATCGACAGGAAGCCGAGGATCGGGATCGACTGCAGGATGTCGAGCAGCGGGATCAGCACCCGCTCGGCCGCGCGCCACTTGGCGGCGAGCACCGCGAACACGGCGGCGAAGAGCAGCGACAGCAGCATCGCCGCGGCCATGCGCAGCGTGGTGCGCAACAGGTAGTACGGCAGCTGCAGCGGGTCGAGCGTCAGCGGCAGCACCTCGCCGACGTGGTACGGCCGCGCCATCTGCGCCGCGCCCCAGGCGAGCAGCGCCAGCGCGGCGAACACCAGCGGCAGCAGCGCCCAGTCGCTGCGTGCGAAGGCCGCGTCGACCGCCGAGCGCGGGAAGTACGTGCGCGGCGGGCTCATCAATCCAGTGTGCCCGGATCACGCCGGCCAGGCGCGCTGATCCGCACGGGCGCGTCGGCGCAGGCGGTCGCCCGGCCGCGGGTGCGCAGTCCTGGCCGAGGACGCCTGTCCCCGAGGCTCGGGCGTCGGCGCGGCCTTCGGGGCGAGGCGCAGCGCAGGAGGCGGCGTTGGGTCGGCCAGGCGGCCCGAGTGCGGGTAGATCCCCATGCGCGAGCGTCGCAAGGGGGTAGGCAAGCGCTGGTGCCTGTATAGAATTCCAGCCCCTCGGGCCCGAATCGGGCGATCTGGCCGCAGCGCGGCGACGGGGCCGAAACGGCCCGCACCGCTGCAGGCGACGACGGCAACCGTCGCCCCCGCTGCCGGTCGGGGTCGCCCGCCAGGGCGGGCTGGCCCGGCCTGTGGCGCGCGGCCATCCGGATTTGCCCGCACCCGCGGTGCGGACACGACACCCCGGTACGCTCTTTGAGGCTGAACAAAACCACAGGGGTCGCGCGTGCGGCAAGATGCCCGCGGCACCTGCAACCAACGACCAACGACCAACGGACATGGAAGAGACCAAGACCCAAGCCGCCAGCGCGCCCAGCCGCGCGAACCTGCCCGCCCAGCCGATCAGCGCCGAAGTGCTGGTCGAGAAGTACGCGAAGGGCGACGAGCGCACGATCGACGCGGTGCGCGCCCGCGTCGCGCGCGCGCTGGCCGCGGTCGAGCCGGCCGACCGCCGCGCGCACTGGGAGGCGCGCTTCCTGCACGCGCAGCAGCACGGCTTCGTGCCGGCCGGGCGGATCGCCTCGGCCGCCGGCACCGACCTGACCGCCACGCTGATCAACTGCTTCGTGCAGCCGGTGGGCGACTCGATCGCGCAGGTCGAGGACGGCCACCCGGGCATCTACACCGCGCTGACCGAAGCCGCCGAGACGATGCGCCGCGGCGGCGGCGTCGGCTACGACTTCTCGCGCATCCGGCCCAAGGGCGCGTGGGTCGGCAGCACGCGCTCGGCCGCGTCGGGGCCGCTGAGCTACATGCGGGTGTTCGACCGCTCGTGCGAGACGGTTGAGTCCGCCGGCAGCCGGCGCGGCGCGCAGATGGGCGTGCTGCGCTGCGACCACCCGGACATCGAGCTGTTCATCCACGCGAAGGACGAGGGCGACCTGCGCAACTTCAACGTGTCGGTCGGCGTGACCGACGCGTTCATGCGCGCGGTGCAGGACGACGGCGAGATCGAGCTGGTGCACCGCGCCGAGCCGGGCCCGGCGCAGAAGGAGCAGGGCGCGTACCGCCGCGGCGACGGGCAGTGGGTCTACCGCAAGGCGCGCGCGCGCGAGCTGTGGGACCAGATCATGCGCAGCACCTACGACCACGCCGAGCCGGGGGTGCTGTTCCTCGACCGGATCAACGCCGACAACAACCTCGGCTACTGCGAGACGATCGCCGCGACCAACCCCTGCGGCGAGCAGCCGCTGCCGCCCTACGGCTGCTGCTGCCTGGGCAGCATCGACCTGACCCACTACGTGACCCGGCCGTTCGAGGCCGACGCCGGCTTCGACGAGGCGGCGATGGTCGAGGTGGTGCGGGTGGCGGTGCGCATGCTCGACAACGTGCTCGACGCGACCGTGTGGCCGCTGCCGCAGCAGGCCGAGGAGGCCAGCCACAAGCGGCGCATCGGCCTGGGCTTCACCGGCCTCGGTGACGCGCTGGTGATGCTCGGCCTGCACTACGACAGCGACGCCGCGCGCGAGCGCGCGCGCCGCATCGCCGAGGTGATGCGCGACGCCGCCTACGAGACCTCGATCGAGCTGGCGCGCGAGCGCGCGCCGTTCCCGCTGTTCAACGCCGACCTGTACCTGAGCGCCGGCAACTTCGCGTCGCGCCTGCCGCAGCCGCTGAAGGAGCGCATCCGCCAGCACGGCCTGCGCAACTCGCACCTGCTGTCGATCGCGCCCACCGGCAC
>CAZKCJ010000039.1:0-14270 GCA_964550885.1 uncultured Rubrivivax sp.
GCGCTGCGGCGCCAGCGGCCGGCGCTGGCCGGGCTGCTGCTGGCGCTGGCGGCGCGCGCGGGCGTCGCGCAGTCGGTGGTGCTGGCCGGCACGCTCGGGCGCAAGGCGCTGCTGCTGGTCGACGGCGCGCCGCTGACTCTGGGGGTGGGCGACAGCGCGCAGGGGCTGACGCTGCTGCAGCTGGGCGACGGCCAGGCGGTGGTCCGGCTGCAGGGGGTGAGCCGCACGCTGCGCCTGGGCGACGCGCCGGCGCGGCTGGATGCCGGCGGCAGCCCGCCGCCCGCACCGGCGCGCGAGGTGGTGATCACCGCCGGCCCGGGCGGCCACTACACCACCAGCGGCGCGATCAACGGCCGGCCGGTGCAGCTGATGGTCGACACCGGTGCGACCCTGGTCGCGCTGAGCCAGGCCGAGGCCACGCGCATCGGCCTGACCTGGCGCGACGCCGAGCGCGGCCTGACCCAGACCGCCGGCGGGCCGGTGCCGGTGCACCGGGTCACGCTCGCGCGGGTGCGCGTCGGCGAGGTCGAGCTGACCCAGGTGGCGGCGATGGTCGTGCCGACCCCGCTGCCCTACGTGCTGCTGGGCAACAGTTTCCTGTCGCGCTTCCAGCTGCGCCGCGACGACAGCGTGCTGCGGCTCGAGCTGCGCTGAGCCTGCCGCCGCACCCGCAGCCGCGTCCGCCGCCGCGATGGGCCGCGGCGGCGGCGCGCGATCGTGCTAGAACCCCTGCCACGCCGCGCCGGCCCAGGCGCCGAGGAAGCCGCCCGATGGACCTGAACTTCACCGCCGACGAACTGGCCTTTCGCGACCAGGTGCGCAGCTGGGTCGAGGCCAACCTGCCGCCCGAGCTCGCGCACAAGGTGCGCAACTCGTTGCGGCTGACGCGCGCGGACATGCAGGGCTGGCAGCAGACGCTGGGCCAGCAGGGCTGGCTCGCCTACAACTGGCCGGTGCAGTTCGGCGGCCCGGGCTGGAGCGCGGTGCAGAAGCACCTGTTCGAGGAGGTCTGCGCGCGCGCCGGCGCGCCGCGCATCCTGCCCTTCGGCCCAGTGATGGTCGCGCCGGTGATCATGGCCTTCGGCAACGCCGAGCAGCAGCGCCGCTTCCTGCCCGGCATCGCCAGCGGCGAGGTCTGGTGGAGCCAGGGCTACAGCGAGCCGGGCTCCGGCTCGGACCTGGCGTCGCTGCAGTGCCGCGCCGAACGCCACGGCGACCACTACCGGGTCAACGGCCAGAAGACCTGGACCACGCTCGGCCAGTACGGCGAGTGGATCTTCTGCCTGGTGCGCACCAGCTCCGAGGGCAAGCCGCAGACCGGCATCAGCTTCCTGCTGATCGACATGAAGAGCCCGGGGATCACGGTGCGGCCGATCGTGCTGCTGGACGGCGAGCCCGAGGTCAACGAGGTCTTCTTCGACGACGTGCGCGTGCCGGTCGAGAACCTGATCGGCGAAGAGAACAAGGGCTGGACCTACGCGAAGTACCTGCTCGCGCACGAGCGCGCGAACATCGCCGACGTCAACCGCTCCAAGCGCGAGCTGGCGCGGGTCAAGCGCATCGCGCGCGCCGAAGGGCTGTGGGACGACCCGCGCTTTCGCGACCAGGTCGCGCTGCTCGAGGTCGACATCGTCGCGCTCGAGATGATGGTGCTGCGCGTGCTCGCCGCCGAAAAGAGCGGCAAGCACAGCCTGGACGTCGCCGGGCTGCTGAAGATCCGCGGCAGCGAGATCCAGCAGCGCTACAGCGAGCTGATGATGCTCGCCGCCGGCCCCTGCACGCTGCCCTACGTGCACGAGGCGATGGCGGCGGGCTGGCAGGGCGACCTGGCGATCGACGCCGCGCTGCTGCCGCTGGCCGGCACCTACTTCAACCTGCGCAAGACCACGATCTACGGCGGCAGCAACGAGGTCCAGCGCAACATCGTCGCGCAGACCGTGCTCGGCTAGGCGCGCGACGCGGCTGCACCGGCGATCACCACCCACCCCGCGGAGAGCGACGATGGACTTCGATTTCAGCGACGACCAGCAGCAGCTGCGCGACGCGGTGCAGCGCTGGGTCGACCGGGCCTTCGGCTTCGAGCGGCGGCACGCGCTCGCGCGCGCGGGCGGCTACACGCGGCCGGTGCTGCGCGAGCTGGGCGAGCTGGGCCTGGCCGGGCTAGTCGTGTCCGACGCGCACGGCGGCCTCGGCCAGGGCGCGGTCGACGCGATGGTGGTGATGGAGGAGCTGGGCCGCGGCCTGGTCAACGCGCCCTACGCGCAGGCGGCGCTGGTCGCGCCGACGCTGCTCGCCGTCGCGCCCGCGGCACTGCAGTCGGCGTGGCTGCCCAGGGTCGCCGCCGGTGAAGCGCTGGTCGTGCTCGCGCACCAGGAGCGGCGCTCACGCTACGTGCTGCAGCGCGTCGCCACGCGCGCCGTCGAGGCCGGCGGCGCGTTCACGCTCAGCGGCACCAAGATCGTCGTGCCCGCCGGCGACGAGGCCGACGCCTTCGTCGTGCCCGCGCGCATCGCCGGCGCGGAAGCCGACCGCGCCGGCATCGGCCTGTTCCTGGTCGAGCGCAGCGCCGCCGGCGTCACGCTGCGCGGCTACCCGACGCAGGACGGCGCGCGCGCGGCCGACCTGGTGCTGGCCGACGCGCCGGCCGCGCTGCTGGTGCACGACGGCATCGACGCGCTCGAGCTCGCGGCCGACGTCGCGATCGCTGCCGGCTGCGCCGAGGCGGTCGGGCTGATGGAGCGGCTGCTCGCGATCACCGTCGAGTACCTGAACCAGCGCAAGCAGTTCGGCGTGCCGCTGGCGAGCTTCCAGGCGCTGCGCCACCGCGCGGCCGACGTGAAGATGCAGCTCGAGCTGGGCCGCTCGATGAGCTACTACGCGAGCCTGAAGCTCGGCGCACCCGCGGCCGAGCGCCGCCGCGCGCTGGCGCAGGCCAAGGTGCAGCTCGGCCAGTCGATGCGCTTCGTCGGCCAGCAGTGCGTGCAGCTGCACGGCGGCATCGGCGTGACCGATGAGTACGTCGCCAGCCACTACTTCAAGCGGCTGACGGTGCTGGAGATGAGCTTCGGCGACACGCTGCACCACCTCGGCGAAGTGTCGGCGCGGATGACCGACGACGCCGGCGTGTTCGTCGAATGAGCGCGCCGGGCCGCGTCGAGATGCCCCGCCAGACCCGCCACGCGCGCGCGGTGAGCCGGTGACCAACGTGCTGCTGTACCCGGGCGCGATCACCGACGTCGCCGGCCTGCGCGTGGGCCACCACAGCGACGCGCGCCGGCCGACCGGCTGCACGGTCGTGCTCTGCGACGACGGCGCGGTCGCCGGCGTGGCCGTGCGCGGCGGCGCGCCGGGCACGCGCGAGACCGACCTGCTCGCGCCGGACAACCTGGTGCAGCAGGTGCACGCGGTGCTGCTCACCGGCGGCAGCGCGTTCGGGCTGGACGCCGCCGGCGGCGTGATGCGCTGGCTGGCGGCGCGCGGCGTCGGCATCGCGGTCGGCGCGGCGCGGGTGCCGATCGTGCCGGCGGCGGTGCTGTTCGACCTGTGGCTGGGCGACGCGAGCATCCACCCCGACGCCGACGCCGGCGCACACGCCTGCGCCGCCGCCGCCGCCACGCCGCCGGCGCAGGGCAACGTCGGCGCGGGCGCCGGCTGCACCGTCGGCAAGCTGTTCGGCCTGCAGCGCGCGATGCGCGGCGGCATCGGCAGCGCGTCGCTGCGGCTGGGCGCGGTCACGGTGGGCGCGCTGGTCGCGGTCAACGCGGTCGGCGACGTGCGCGGCGAAGACGGCGCGATCCTCGCCGGCGCGCGCAGCGCCGACGGCCGTGCGCTGCTCGGCACCACCGCCGCGCTGCTCGCCGGCCACGGCGCCGAGCAGCTGGTGGCCACCCCCGGCAGCGCGACCACGATCGGCGTGGTCGCCACCGACGCGCCGCTCGGCAAGGCCGAGGCCAGAAGGCTGGCCGGGTTCGCGCACCACGGCCTCGCGCGCACGATCGACCCGCTGACGATGGCCGACGGCGACACCCTGTTCGCGCTGGCCACCGGCCGCGCCGCCGCCGGCGCCGACCTGACGCTGCTGGGCGTGCTTGCCGCCGAGGCGGTCGCGCGTGCGATCCGCAACGCCGTGCGCTGCGCGACCGGTCTGGCCGAGCCGGCGCTGCCGGCGCAGCGCGAGCTCGATGCCGCCTGAGCCGCCGCGTGCGCCACGCGGGTCGGGCGGCCGCGTGCGCCCGCTGCGCATGCACGCCGACGCGGCCGCGCGGCGGCGCGGCCGATGCGCGTGATCCCCAGCCCGCATGCAGCGCCCGCGCCAGGCGCGGTCCCCGCGCTGCGCGCGCAGCGCTGATGCGGCTCGCGCAGCTGCTGTTCAGCCAGGGCTTCGGCACCCGGCGCGAGTGCGCGGCGCTGATCGCCGCCGGCGAAGTCGCGCACGCCGGGCAGGTGCTGACCGACCCTGACGCCGAGCTCGACCCCGCCGGCCTGGTGCTGCGGGTGCAGGGTGAAGCGTGGCCGGTGCATGAGCGCGCGCTGCTGATGCTGCACAAGCCCGCCGGCACCGAGTGCTCGCAGCGCCCGGGGCGCTGGCCCAGCGTGCTCGCGCTGCTGCCGCCACCGCTGCGCCGCCGCGGCGTGCAGCCGGTCGGCCGGCTCGACGCCGACACCACCGGGCTGCTGCTGCTCACCGACGACGGCGCGCTGCTGCACCGCCTGACCAGCCCGAAGCAGCGGGTGCCGAAGGTCTACGAGGTGAGGCTGCGCCACCCGTTCGACGCGCGCCAGCGGCAGCGGCTGCTCGACGGCGTGGTGCTCGCCGACGATCCGGCGCCGGTGCGCGCCGCCGCCTGCGAGGCGACCGGCAGCCACGCGCTGCGCCTGACGCTGACCGCCGGGCGCTACCACCAGGTCAAGCGGATGCTCGCGGCGGCCGGCAACCGGGTCGAGGCGCTGCACCGCAGCGGCTTCGGTGCGCTCGTGCTGCCGCCCGACCTGAGGCCGGGGCAGTGGCGCTGGGTCGAGCCCGAGCAGGTGCTGCTGCCGCCCGCCGCTGCCGAGGCGAACCGGCACGGATCCGCGTCGGCGACTGCCGGCGGGACGGCGCAACGCAAATGGTAGATTGCTGCGCGCATTGCCCGGAACCAGGAGGAAGCGCCGGATGACCGCAGATCGGGAGCCGCGTATCGAGCACTTGCTGTGGGCCTTGCTGCCTGCGGACGGTGCGCCGCTGCCGAACGCACGCCTGCTGCGCAGCCTGCAGGATGCAGCCCGCGGCGAGGGCCTGGACATCAGCGCCGAGGACTTCGAGGCCGCCAGGCAGAGCCTGCTTGCTGCCGGGCGCGCGGTGAAAGGCCGCGGCCGCGGCGGCGCGACGGCACGCCCGGTAACCGGCGCCGACGCGGCCCAGCCCTCTGGATTCACCGCAGCAGCGGCCGAAGCGCAACCGCCGTCCTTCGAGCTGCAGGCACAGGCCGCGCCGCCGGACCTGCACGCCGAGCCGCTGCGCACCGCGGCGAGCCAGCGCAGCCGCACCGCCAAGCGTGCGCCCGCGGCCGCCGGCGCGCCGCAGGTGCTGAGCTACCGCCACGCCGACCGGCGCGTCAACAACCCCGAGGTCGGCTTGGTCAGCGAGGCGAGCGACCCGGCGGCGCCGAAGACCACCTGGGCCTACGACCCGCATCTGGACCCGGTGCTGCAGTGGGCCGGCAAGGCCGAGCGCACGAGCTTCGAGGTCGACACCGTCAGCCTGCACGTGCACGAGCGCGTCGACCCGATGAGCATCCTGGCGGCGGTGGCGCGCGGCCGGCACGGCAAGGCGGGCAAGGCGGGCAAGACAGGCTCGGGCCAGCCGCACGGCAGCATCCAGCCGGGGCTGTTCGAGGCGCCGTTCGAGAGTCTGCCGCTGCGCGACGCGGTCGACTTCTACCGCCACGACAAGGGCTGGAGCAACCGGCTGGTCGCCGGCGACAGCCTGCTGGTGATGAACAGCCTGCTGGTCAAGGAAGGCATGGCCGGCCAGGTGCAGATGATCTACATCGACCCGCCCTACGGCATCCGCTACGGCAGCAACTTCCAGCCCTTCGTCAACAAGCGCGACGTGAAGGACCGCGCCGACGCCGACCTGACCGCCGAGCCCGAGATGATCAAGGCCTTCCGCGACACGTGGGAGCTTGAGCTTCATTCGTATCTGACCTTTCTTCGCGACCGGCTGCTATTGGCTCGAGACCTTCTTGCCGACACGGGAAGCGTGTTTGTCCAGATAAGTGCGGAGAACCTTCATCTCGTGCGCAACCTCCTCGACGAGCTGTTTGGGCGGACCCAACACGTCGAGACTATTGCGTACCGCACTAAGAACATGACGCTGGGTGGAGCATTCCTGGAAGGCGTCTTTGACTACGTGGTCTGGTATTCGAAGAACCGCGATCGAGCGAGGTTCAGAAGACTCTTTTCGGAGGGGTCAGTAGAGGGCGACAACCACTGGGGCTACTACTGCGACACCAAGGGTGTGATACGCAAGATGACTAGTCAGCAAGTGCGGGACCATTCACGCTTGCCACGCGATGCCGACCCCGTGCAGCCCATGTTCCTAAGTCCTGCTGGTTCTTTCGACACTGGGCTATACACCTTCGAGTTTCGCGGCAAGCGATACGAGCCTCCGTTCGGACGTTCATGGAAGACTCCAATCAGCGGCATGCACCGACTAGTCCGATCAGGTCGACTGGTTCCGTACGCCGAGGGCCAAACGGTCCGATACGCTCTGAAGTTCTCCGACTACCCCGTTAGTCCGCTGCACAACATTTGGAGCGACACGGCGCCACCAGCGGACAAGGTGTATGTCGTCCAGACAGGCGAACGAGTCATCGAACGCTGCCTCCTGATGACCACCGACCCCGGCGACCTGGTGCTCGATCCGACCTGCGGCTCGGGCACCACGGCTTACGTCGCCGAGAAATGGGGCCGGCGCTGGATCAGCTGCGACACCTCGCGCGTGGCGGTCACGCTCGCCAAGACGCGGCTGATGACCGCGAGCTACGACTACTTCGAGCTGCGCTACCCGCACGAGGGGCTGAAGGGCGGCTTCATCTACCGGACGGTGCCGCACGTCACGCTGAAGTCGATCGCCAACAACCCCGAGATCGACCGCATCCACGAGCGGCTGCACCCGGCCGTCGCGCAGGCGCTGGCCGAGCTGAACGCGGCGCTGCGCCGCGATCCGCCGGCCGAGCCCTTCGCCGTCACCGAAGGCGTGCGCAAGGGCCAGTCGGTGAAGCTGGGCCGGCCCGGCGCCGATCTGCACGAGTGGGAGGTGCCCTTCCCCGCCGACGACGGCGCGCCGCCCGCCGGCTGGCCCGCGCCGGCGCATGCGCCCTTCGCCGCGTTCCACGCCGCGCGGCAGCGCATGCAGGCCGAGATCGACCGCTCGATCGCCGCCCACGCCGACAGCGAGACGCTGTACGACCAGCCCGAGAAGTCGCGCCACAAGCTGCGCATCGCCGGGCCGTTCTCGGTCGAGGCGGTGCCGTTCCCGACCGTGCTGAGCCTGGACGAGGCCCAGCCGCCGGCCGGCGCGGAATTCAGCGCCGACGCGGCGGTGGCGCGCAGCGGCGCCACCAGCCGCCACGCGCAGTGGCGCGACGAGTTGCTGAAGACCGGCATCCGCGGCCGCGGCGGCCAGATGCTGCGCTTCGCCGCGCTCGACACGCTCGCCGGCACCGCGTGCCTGCACTGCAGCGGCACGCTCGGCAGCGGCGACGGCAGCGGCGAGCCCGCGGTGGTGAGCTTCGGCCCCGAGCACGGCGCGCTCGAGCAGCGCCAGGTCGAGCATGCGCTGCAGGAATCGATGAGTCTGGTGCCGCGGCCGAAGTTCATCGTCTTCTGCGCCTTCGCCTTCGACCCCGAGGCGGCCAAGGATATCGACCAAGTGCGCTTCGCCGGCACCACGCTGCTGAAGGCGCAGATGAACCCCGACCTGCTGACCGAGGACCTGAAGAAGGCGCGCGCCGGCAACCAGAGCTTCTGGCTGATGGGCCAGCCCGACGTGCTGCTGCACCCGCTGGCGGACGGCCGCTGGCAGGTGGAGGTCAACGGCTTCGACTACTTCGACACCGTGCGCGGCGAGCTGGTCTCGGGCGGCAAGGGTCGGATCGCGCTGTGGAGCCTGGACACCGACTACGACGGCCGCAGCCTCTTTCCCCACCAGGTCTTCTTCCCGATGGCCGGCAAGGGCGAGGGCTGGGACAAGCTGAAGAAGGACATCCGCGCGGAGCTGGACGAGACCCGGCTCGACGCCTACCGCGGCACGAAGTCGCTGCCCTTCGAGGCCGGGGCGCACCGGCGGGTGGCGGTGAAGATCGTCGACGACCGCGGGATCGAGTCGCTGAAGGTGATGGCGTTGCCGGCGGCCGGGCCGGATGGCAGCTGAAGGACGCGAAGATGCTGGTCACGCACTTGAAACTGAAGAACTGGCGCAACTTCCGCGCAGTTGATGTTCCGCTGGCGCTGCGCACTTACGTGATCGGCGCCAATGCATCGGGCAAGTCCAATCTGCTCGACGTCTTCAGGTTCCTGCGCACCGTGGCACAGCGCGACGGCGGCGGGATGCAAAAGGCGATCAAGGATCGACTGGGCATGAGCAAGCTGCGCAGCCTGCACGCACGGCGTGATCCGGAAATCAGGATCGAACTGACCGTTGCTGATGAGGTTTCTGCGGCACCGCCCACTTGGCGGTATGTGCTGGCCTTCAAGAGCGAGGGCAAGGGGCAGCAGCGCGTCCTGGTCTCCGAGGAGCGCGTCGAGCACGAGGGTTGCGTGCTGTTGTCGCGACCGACCGACGAGGATCGCCGCGACCCGGAGCGGCTGACGCAGACCCACCTCGAGCAGACCAACAACAACCAGGCATTCCGTACGCTCGCCGAGTTCTTCGCGTCCACGACCTATCTGCATCTGGTACCGCAGCTGCTCAAGCATGCCGACGATATCGGTTCGCGCGTGTTGGAGCACGACCCTTTCGGGCAGGGGCTGCTGCAGCGCATCGCGAAGACGCACGCCAAGACGCGCGACGCCCGGCTGAAGCGGATCGGCCAGGCCCTGAGCCAGGCCGTTCCGCTGTTTTCAGAGCTTCGCTTCGTGCAGGACGCGGTCACCGGGCTGTGGCACCTCGAGGCGAACTTCAAGCATTGGCGGGTGCACGGCGCCTGGCAGCGCGAGGATCAGTTCTCGGACGGCACCCTGCGGCTGATCGGTCTGCTGTGGTCGCTGCAAGAAGGCGACGGCGTGCTCCTGCTCGAAGAGCCTGAGCTGTCGCTGAACGACGGCATCGTGTCGCGAATCCCGCTGCTGATCGATCGCGTGCTGCGCGATCGCAAGAAGGGGCCACTGACGCGGCAGGTGCTCGTCAGCACGCACAGCGAGTCGCTGTTGGCCGAAGTCGATGCTGCCTCAGCGGTGCTGCTGATCGAGACCGGAGCAAACGGGTCGACGGTTCGGACACCGACGGCGAAGGAAGCGCTGAGCATCGACCATGGGCTCAACCCGGCCGAAGTGCTGCTGCCCCTGGCGCGGGCACAGACCTTGGACGAGCTCGGCCAGGCCGCGTGATGCAGTTGCTGGTGGTGGGCGAAGACGCTCTTTGCTGCGCCCTTGGCGAACGCCTGGCCCGAGACTGTCTGCCGCACTGGAGCCTGGCGGCACCGTCGATCAACACGCGCGGCGTGACGCAATTGCGTACCCAACTGCCGCGGTACGGACGGCTCGCGGCTCATGCCTATCCGGTGCTGTGCATCGCCGATACTGATGGCCAGTGCGCGCTTCACCTGCGGCGGGCATGGATTGCGACGGCTCCTTCAGGCCTCGTACTGCGGCTGGCGGTGCCGGAAGCGGAGAGCTGGGTGATGGCCGATGCCGGAGCCTTTGCACACAGCTTCGCAGTGCCGATGGCCAAGGTACCCCGCAAGCCGGATGAAGTCGCCGATCCGAAAGCGGAACTGCTTGCCCTTGCGCGCCGGTCGAAGCGGCGTCCGGTCCGCGACGAAGTCGTATCAGCGCTGGACCCCACCAAGGCCGGCAGCGGCTACAACCTGCACCTGTGCGCCTTCGTGAACACCGGCTGGCGCGCCGCCGTTGCGGCCGAGAGCTCACCGAGCCTGCGACGCGCCTTGACCGCATTGAGCGCACTGGCCGCGGGCGCATGACCGCGCCAGCCTCGCTGATCATCAACTCGGCCTTCGCCGAGCCGGCGCAGCACTGGGCCGAGAACCCCGACCGCACGCTGCGCATCGCGCCCGGGCGGCGGCCCGCCGGCTACGAGATCATCGACACGCGCGAAAACACGCGCCGCACGGTGAGTCTGCCGCGGGTGGACGACATCCGCCGGCGCGTGCGGGCCTGGCGTGAGGCCGGCTGGCCGGGAACGACCGAGATCACGCGCGAGCTGCTGCGCCACTGGTGGGACGAGGACGGCGCCTCGCGCCGCCCCTGGCGCTTGTACTTCTGCCAGCTCGAGGCCGCCGAGACGCTGATCTGGCACGTGGAGGCGGCACCCGAGTTCCGCCAGGGCGTGCACGTGCCCGGCGACGGCGGGCCCTTCGAGCGCTTGTGCTGCAAGATGGCCACCGGCACCGGCAAGACCACGGTGATGGCGATGGCGATCACCTGGCAGGTGCTGAACGCACTGGCCTACCCCAAGCGCAACCGGCACTTCGCGCAGGCGGTGCTGGTGGTGGCACCGGGGCTCACGGTGAAGGACCGGCTGCGCGTACTGTATCCAGGCGAGCCGTCCAACACCTACGACGAGTTCGACCTGTGCCCTTCGGCGACGCTGCGCGAGCGCCTCAACCGCATGGAGCTGCTGGTCGAGAACTGGCACGCGCTGATGCCGCTGAAGCCGCCCGAGCGGTCGGTGGTGAAGAAGGGCGCCGAGAGCGACGAGGCCTACACCCGCCGCGTGCTCGGCCGGCTTGCCCGGCACAGAGATCTGCTGGTGATCAACGACGAGGCACACCACGCCTGGCGCGCGCCGGCCGACGTGAAGGTCAGCCGCAAGGAGGCCGAGGCGCTCGGCCTCGACCTGGACGAGGCCACGCGCTGGATCGAGGGGCTGGACCGGCTGCACAAGACGCGGCGCATCCAGCGTTGCTTCGACCTGTCGGCCACGCCCTTCGCGCCGACCGGGCGCACCAACACCGAAGCCGGGCTGTTCGACTGGGTGGTCAGCGACTTCGGCCTGAACGACGCGATCGAAGCGGGCCTGGTGAAGACACCGCGGGTGGTGGTGCGCGACGGGGCGCTGCCGAACGCGGCGACACTGCGGCCGAAGCTGTATCACCTGTACCGCGAGAGCGAAGTCGCGCAGGACTTGAATCGCCGTGGTGCGCAGCCACACGAGCCGCTGCCCGAGCTGGTGCAGCAGGCTTACACGCTGCTCGGTGCCGACTGGCGCGAGACCGCGCGGCTGTGGCGCGAGCAGGGCCACCCGAGCCCGCCGGTGCTGCTGACGGTGTGCAACCGGACCGAGACCGCGGCTCGGATCGAGCACTACTTCACCAAGGGCCACGCCCAGTGGCAGGAGCTGCACGCGCCTGAACGCACGCTGCGGGTCGATTCGCGCGTGCTCGAGAAGGCCGAGATCGGTGAGGCTGCCGCCGCCGACAAGGACTATGAGGAGCGGCTGCAACGTATCGTCGCCGCGGCCGCGATCCCGGCCGCGCGCAAGGAGCGGCTCGCCGGGCTGAAGAAGGAGGAGTTGCTACGCGCGCTGGTCGACTCGGTGGGCAAACCGGGCCAGCCCGGGCAGGACCTGCAGAACGTGGTTTCGGTGGCGATGCTGTCGGAGGGCTGGGACGCAAAGAACGTCACCCACGTGATGGGGCTGCGCGCGTTCACGAGCCAGCTGCTGTGCGAGCAGGTGATCGGCCGCGGGCTGCGCCGCGTGTCCTACGACCTGAGCGACGGGCTGTTCGTGCCCGAGTTCGTCAACGTGTTCGGCGTGCCGCTGTCGATCGCGCTGCAGCCCGGAGAAGGCGGCGGCGAACCGCCGCCGCCACCGGGCAACAGTACGCAGATCGAGGCGTTGCCCGAGCGCGGCGAATTCGAGATCCGCTGGCCGAACGTGCTGCGCGTCGATGCGCTGCTGCGGCCGCGGCTGGTGGTGGACTGGGCGCAGCTCGAAGCGCTGAAGATCGACCCGGCCTCGGTGCCGATCCAGGCCGACATCGCGCCGGCACTGGGCGGCGCGACGGCCTGGGACCAGGTGCGGTCGATCGACCTGGAGAAGCTGCCCGAGGAGTTCCGCCTGCAGCGGCTGGTGTTCCATGCCGCGCAGAAGGCCTTCGACCAGATGGCCGGCCGATTCAAGGGCGGGCGCGAGTACCTGCTGATCCAGCTGGTGCGGCTGGTCGAGCAGTTCATCGAGTCCGGCGGCATCGAGATTCCGTCGCGGTTCCACCAGAATCCGCTGCGCCGCCGCATCCTGCTGTCGCTGAAGATCGATGCGATCGTGCAGCATCTGCTGGAGCGCGTGGACGAGCGCAACACGCTGCACCTGGAGCCGGTGTTCGATGCCGAGCGGCCGATCGGTTCGACGCGCGAGATGCGCACCTGGTATACGACCCGCCCCTGCGAACCGACACGGCGCTCGCAAATCAGCCATCTCGTGGTCGACAGCGGCTGGGAGAAGTACGTCGCCGAGATCCTGGACGCGCACCCGCAAGTGGCCGGATGGGCCAAGAACGACCATCTCGGGTTCCAGGTCTACTATCTCTGGAACGGTTCGAAGCGCAGGTTCGTCCCCGATTTCCTGGTGCGCTGTCGCAGCGGCAAGACGCTCGTGCTGGAAGTCAAGGGCGCGGATTCGACCCAGGACGAAGCAAAGCGGCGCGCGCTGGGGCAGTGGGTCGACGCGGTGAACGCGCACGGCGGCTTCGGCGTGTGGGCAGCCGACGCCGTGGTGGGCGAGCCGGCGCGGGCCAGAGACGTGATCGACGCGCATGCGCGCTGATCTGACGCAACTCGTGGCCGGCAGCCGGTCTGCGCGCGAATGGGCTGTCGGCTGGGTGACGCGGCGCTGACGAATAATCGCGCGATGCGCGTCTTTCGCGGGCTGCACCATCCGGGCATCGCCGATGCCTGCGCGCTGACCATCGGCAACTTCGACGGCGTGCACCGCGGCCACCAGGCGATGCTGGCGCTGCTGATCAACGAGGCGCGGCACCGCGGCGTGCCCAGCTGCGTGCTCACCTTCGAGCCGCACCCGCGCGACTTCTTCGCCGCGCGCGCCGGCACGCCCGAGGCGGCGCCGCGGCGGGTGTCGATGCTGCGCGACAAGCTCGCCGAGCTGCAGCGCTGCGGCATCGACCAGGCGGTGGTGATGCGCTTCAACGCGGCGCTGGCCGCGCTGTCGCCGCAGGCCTTCGTCGACCAGGTGCTGGTACAGGGGCTGGGTGCACGCTACGTGCTGGTCGGCGACGACTTCCGCTACGGCGCGAAGCGCGCCGGCGACTACGCGCTGCTCGACGCCGCCGGCGCCGCCGCCGGCTTCGACGTCGCCCGCATGCTCAGCTACGAGGTGCACGGGCTGCGCGTGTCCAGCTCGGCGGTGCGCGACGCGCTCGCCGCCGGCGACCTGGCGCGCGCGGCCACGCTGCTCGGAAGGCCCTACGGCATCAGCGGCCGGGTGCAGCACGGGCGCAAGCTCGGCCGCGAGATCGGCACGCCGACGCTGAACCTGCGCTTTCGCCACGACCGCCCGGCTGCGCAGGGGATCTTCGTGGTGCGCGTGCACGGGCTGGACGCGGCGCCGCTGCCCGGCGTGGGCAGCCTGGGCGTGCGCCCGACGATCGAGCACGGCGGCCGCCAGCAGCTCGAGGTCTACTGCCTGCGCTGGCCGGCGGCGCTGGGCGGCGACGGCGCCTACGGCCGCACGATCCAGGTCGAGCTGCTGCACTGGCTGCACGCCGAGCGCCACTACCCGTCGCTGGACGCGCTGCGCGCCGGCATCGCGCAGGACGTGGCCGACGCGCAGGCCTGGTTCGCCGCCGAAGCCGCGGCAAGCGGCGCGCAAGGCCGGGCTCGGTAGAATTTGCGCGATGCGCCTGCCCCGCCTCCCTGCAGCGACGCCCCGCCCGGGGCGCCGCAGCTGCGCCAGCCGCGACCGAATTTGACGCGCACCGCGCGCGTCGGCCGCGGCCGCACCCGCGCCGGCCCCGGCGCCGGCCGCCCCCCCGCCGCCCTCCCTCGCGCCCGGCGCCTGGCAGGCCCGGCGCCGCCCCCGACCCCGG
>CAZKCJ010000040.1:0-14041 GCA_964550885.1 uncultured Rubrivivax sp.
CGAGCGCGCTGCGGCGCCGGGCGGGGCCGCGCCGCTGTGGCACGGCCTGCGCGCGGTCGCCTGGTCGTTCCTCGGCATCCGCCGCTCGAGCGGGCTCGCGCACGACGCCGAACAGCTGAGGCCCGCGCACGTGATCGTCGCCGGCCTGATCGCCACCGCCGTGTTCGTCGGCGCGCTGCTGCTGCTGGTCCACTGGATCGCTGGCAGCGCCGCGGCCGCCTGAAGCCGATCCCCCGTCATCTCGCCACCGTCGCCAACGCCCGCCATTCGCGCCACGAGGAGCCCACCGATCATGACCGCCGCCACGCGCAACGCGACGCCCCCGTACTACTTCGTGCCGTCCCCGTCGCAGTTCCCGCTGCACACCGCGGTCGGCATGTTCTTCGTGATCCTCGGCGCCAGCCAGTGGATCAACGATCACCACTGGGGCATGTGGGTGTTCCTGCTGGGGCTGGTGATCTGGCTGGTCACGCTGTTCCGCTGGTTCAGCACCGCGATCGACGAGGATCGCCGCGGCCTGTACTCCGAGCGGGTCGACGTCTCCTTCCGCTGGAGCATGAGCTGGTTCATCTTCTCGGAGGTGATGTTCTTCGCCGCCTTCTTCGGCGCGCTGTTCTTCGTGCGCAACTTCTCGCTGCCGATGCTCGGCGACCTGGACCACCAGCTGCTGTGGCCCGACTTCCGCGCCGCCTGGCCGACGGTGGTGGCCGGCTCGACGGTGTCGCCGGCCGGCACGATCGAGCCCTTCGCGGTGATGGCGCCGTGGCCGCTGCCGACGCTGAACACCGCGCTGCTGCTGACCTCGGGCGTGACGCTGACGATCGCGCACCACAAGCTGATCGCCAACGAGCGCAGCAAGACGGTGTTCTGGATGGTGCTCACCGTGCTGCTGGGCATCACCTTCCTGTGCGTGCAGAGCTACGAGTACATCCACGCGTACAACGAGCTGAACCTGAAGCTCAGCTCGGGCGTGTTCGGCTCGACCTTCTTCATGCTGACCGGCTTCCACGGCTTCCACGTGCTGGTGGGCATGCTGACGCTGGCCTTCGTCACCGCGCGCATCGTGCGCGGCGACTTCACGCCGCAGAGCCACTTCGGCTTCGAGGGCGCCGCCTGGTACTGGCACTTCGTCGACGTCGTCTGGCTCGGCCTGTACATCTTCGTGTACTGGTTCTGAGCTTCGCCGGGGTCAGGGCGTGGACCAACCCGCGCCGCGGCGCGGGTCCGGAAAGCGCCGGCTGGCGCGGCGGGGATCGGGCTGCGGCGGCACGCTGTTGCCACGCCACCTTCGGGCTGGCGGCTTGCTGCGACCGGCGCCGCCTGCGGCGTCGCTTCTCGGCGCAGAGCGGCGGTCTCAGCCGACCGGGATCGGAATGCCGGTGGGCTGGATCAAGCCGAGCGCGTAGGCGGCCAGCAACAGCAGGAACACCGCCACCGACAGGCCGACGCGCCACGCGAGCGCCCGCGCCATCTTGCGCCCTTCCGGGTCGTGCTCGCGGTCCTGGTGCAGCATGAAGAAGCCGGCGGCCGCGAGCGCAGCCAGCACCCCGACCATCAGCAGCGCGATCACCATCCGCATGGCGGACGATTATTTCACCGCGGTTCCGCCGCGCACCGGCGCGGGCCGGGCGGCGCGCACGCTGGTGGTCACGCTGGCCGCGCTGGCGGCGGCGGCTCTGACCGCGTGGCTGGGGCTGTGGCAGCTGGACCGCGCCCGGCAGCGCACCGACGCGCAGGCGCTGCTGGAGGCACGCGCGCAGCTACCGGTGCTGTCGGCGGCCGAGCTCGGGCGCACGCCGCAGGCGCTGGCCGACCAGTGGCAGCGGCGCGTGCGGCTCGAGGGCGAGTGGCTGCCGCAGTGGACGGTGGCGCTCGAGAACCGGCCGATGCACGGCCGCGTCGGCTTCTACCTGCTGACGCCGCTGCGGCTGGCGCGCGACGACGTGGTGCTGGTGCAGCGCGGCTGGCTGCCGCGCGACGCGGCCGAGCGCACGCGGCTGCCGCCATACCACAGCGCCGCCGGCGTGGTCGTGGTCGAAGGCCACGTCGAGCCGCGGCCGGCGCGGCTGTATCAGCTGGGCGAGGGCGCGGGCGGGGTGATCCGGCAGAATCTGGACATCGCCGGCTTCGCCGACGAAACCGGACTGCCGCTGCGGCCGCTGCTGATCGTGCAGGACGCGGGGCCGGCCGACGACGGGCTGCTGCGGCAATGGCCCGCGCCGAGCTCCGGTGCCGACCGCAACCGCGGCTACGCGGTGCAATGGTTCGCGCTCTGCGCGCTGATCACAGGACTGTATGGCTGGTTCCAGTTCATCCGCCCGCGACTGCATCGCCGGCCCTGAGCCCTCGGCCGCGCGCGGTGCCGCGGCCGACGCACCGCTGCGCCGCCGGCGCCGCGGGCGGCTGACGCTGCTCGCGGTGCTGCTGGTGTGCGTCGCGCCGGTGGTCGCGTCGTATCTCGCCTACTACGTGTTCCGGCCGCAGGCGCGCAGCAACTACGCGACGCTGCTGCAGCCGACGCGGGCGCTGCCCGCCGACCTGCCGCTGCGCACGCTGGACGGCGCGGTGGTCGCGCCGCGCTCGCTGCACGGGCAGTGGCTGCTGATCGCGGTCGGGTCCGGCGCCTGCGCCGACGCCTGCGAGCGGCGGCTGTACCTGCAGCGCCAGCTGCACGCGATGCTCGGCCGCGAGCGCGACCGGATCGACAAGATCTGGCTGGTCGACGACGACTTGCCGGTCCCGCCGGCGCTGCGGCAGGCGCTGGCCGACACGGCGGCGCTGCAGGTGCTGCGGGTGCCGCGCGCCGCGCTGGCCGCGTGGCTCGCGCCGCAGGCCGGACACGCGCTCGAGGAGCACCTGTACCTGGTCGACCCGATGGGCGAGTGGATGCTGCGCGCGCCGCCGAACCCCGACCCGGCGCGCCTGAAGCGCGACCTCGACCGGCTGCTGCGCGCGTCGGCCGGCTGGGACCGGCCCGGCCACGAACTGCAGCCGTAGCCGATGGAGCTGATCTCGATCCTGCGCCTGCTCGGCCTGGCGGCGGCGATCGCGCTGGTGCTGCTGGGCTGGACCTGGGCGCGCCAGCGCGGCGCGACGCCGGCGCTGCGGCTGGCCGCGCTGACCGCGCTGACGCTGTTCCTGACCTTCGACCTGATCGCCTTCGGCGCGTTCACGCGGCTGACCGACTCGGGCCTCGGCTGCCCCGACTGGCCCGGCTGCTACGGCCACGCGAGCCCGGTGGGTGCGACCAGCGACATCCACGCCGCGCAGACCGCGCAGCCCACCGGCCCGGTCACCTTCCACAAGGCGTGGATCGAGATGATCCACCGCTATCTGGCGATGACCGTGGGCGCGCTGATCATCGCGCTCACCGTCGCCGGCTGGCGCTGGCGGCGCCACTGCCCGCAGTCGCCGCTGTGGCCGGCGGCAACGCTGCTGTGGGTGATCGTGCAGGGCCTGTTCGGGATGTACACGGTCACCCTCAAGCTCAACCCGGCGATCGTCACGCTGCACCTGCTCGGCGGCATGATCCTGCTGGCGCTGCTGGTGGTGCAGCACCAGACGCTGGCCGGGCACCGGCTGCACTGGCCGCGCGCGGCGGTGCTCGGGGTCGGCGCGGTGCTGGCGCTGCTGGTGCTGCAGATCGCGCTCGGCGCCTGGGTCAGCAGCAACTACGCGGTGCTCGCCTGCACCGACTTCCCGACCTGCAACGGCCGCTGGTGGCCGCCGATGGACTTCGACCACGGCTTCACGCTATGGCGCGAGCTGGGGCGCGCGCGCGACGGCGGCTTCCTGCCCTTCGAGGCGCTGGTGGCGATCCACGTGACCCACCGCGTGTTCGCGGTGGTCGCCGGGCTCGCGTTGTTCGGCCTCGCCGCCTGGCTGCGCCGCCGCGGCGGCGCGCCGCGGGCGGCGCTGGCGGTGGCGCTGCTGACGCTGCTGCAGATCCTCACCGGCCTGTCCAACGTGGTGCTGGGCTGGCCGCTGGTGGCCGCGCTGCTGCACACCGGCGGCGCGGCCGCGCTGGTCGGCGTGCTGGTCGCGCTGCTGACCCGCGCGCTGCGCGGCGGCGGGCGGCAGGAGGCCGCGCTGCCGCGCTTCGAAGCGAGGGCGGGGCGCTCGGCCGTGTCTTGATTGGCCGCCGCGCGCAGCCTGCCTGCGGCGCTGCGGGCGAGCGGCGCGGCGATCGCGCCAGGCCCCTGGCCGTGCCGGCGCGCGGCGCGCTACAGCCAGCTGGCGATCTGCGCCAGCGGCTTCTTGATCCCGCCGTGCACCGGCACCAGGCAGCCGGGCTTCGGGTAGCCGACGACCAGCAGGATCACCGCCTTCTCCGACGGCGGACGCTCGCAGGCCTCGTTGAGGAAGCCCATCGGGCTGGGCGTGTGGGTCAGCATCGCCAGGCCCGCGTGGTGCAGCGCGGCGATCAGCAGGCCGCTGGCGATGCCCACCGACTCGGGCACGTAGTAGTGCGAGTAGCGGCTGCCGTCGGCGCGCACGCCGTACTTCTGCGCGAAGATCGCGATCAGCACCGGCGCCTCCTCCAGGAACGGCTTGTTCGGATCGGTGCCCAGCGGCGCCAGCGCGTCGAGCCACTCCTGCGGCGCCTTGCCGCCGTAGAACTCGCGCTCCTCCTTCTCGGCGGCCTCGCGGATGCGGCGCTTGCGCGCCGGGTCGGTGACCACGCAGAAGTACCACGGCTGCTGGTTGGCGCCCGACGGCGCAGTGCCGGCCGCCAGCAGGCAGTGCTCGAGCACCTCGCGCGGCACCGGCCGCGAATCGAAGTCGCGCACCGTGCGCCGGCACGTCAGCTCGGCGCGAAAGGCGCGCGCGCGGTCGATCATCTCCGCCTGCGGGTACTCCTGGTACGCCGGCAGCGGCTCCTGGGCGAAGCTTGGGGTCGAGCTCATGGCGGGCGCAATGATGCCACCCCGTGCGGCGCGGCGAGCAGGCCTGCGCCGACGGTGCACGACGCCACGCGCTGGCTGGCGCCGCGGCTGGCAGGCCCGGCGCGAGGGGCCGCGCTGCGCGCACGCACAGCATCGCGCGACGCCCGGCGCGGCCTCGCACCGCGGCGGGTGGATTGCCGCGGCCGCGCCTGGTGCCGGCGGCGTTCTCCCTAGAATCGACGCACCGATGGCGCAGACCCTGGCTCCTTCCGCGATCACGCTGCCGCGCTGGGCGCAGTTCTACGCGCTGACCAAGCCGCGCGTGGTGCGGCTGATCGTGTTCTGCGCGCTGATCGGCATGCTGCTCGCGCAGCCGGGGCTGCCCGACCTGGCGCAGGTCGCGGCGGCGACCTTCGGCATCTGGCTGGTCGCCAGCGCCGCCGCCGCCTTCAACTGCCTGGTCGAGCAGCGGCTCGACGCGCGCATGGCCCGCACCGCCTGGCGCCCGACCGCGCGCGGCGAGCTGACGCCGGCGCAGGCGCTGCTGTTCTCGCTGCTGCTGTGCGCGTCGGGCGCGAGCGTGCTGCTGCTGTGGACCAACCCGCTGACGATGGGGCTGACGCTGGCGACCTTCTTCGGCTACGCGGTGGTCTACACCGTGGTGCTCAAGCCGCTGACGCCGCAGAACATCGTGATCGGCGGCGCGTCGGGGGCGATGCCGCCGGTGCTGGGCTGGGCGGCGATGCGCGGCGAGGTCGGGCCCGAGGCGCTGGCGCTGTTCCTGATCATCTTCGTGTGGACGCCGCCGCACTTCTGGGCGCTGGCGCTGTACCGGGCCGACGAGTACCGCAACGCCGGGCTGCCGATGCTGCCGGTGACCCACGGCGCCGCGTACACGCGGCTGCAGGTGCTGCTGTACACGCTGGTGCTGTTCGCGGTCACGCTGCTGCCCTTCGCCTACGGTATGAGCGGCTGGCTCTACCTGGCCGCGGCGGTCGCGCTGGGGCTGGTCTTCCTCGGGTACGCGGTGCTGCTGTGGCGCGACTACAGCGACCGGCTGGCGATGCGCACCTTCCGCTGGTCGATCCTGTACCTGATGCTTCTGTTCAGTGCGCTGCTGGTCGACCACTACCTGCGCGCCTGGCTGGCCGGATGAACGGATGAACCGACGCACCCCGATCCTGCTGGCCGCGGCCGGCGCGCTGCTGGCGCTGAGCGGCTGCGACAAGCTGCGCGAGTTCGCCGGCGGCGGCAAACCTGCCTTCAAGGCGATCGACATCAGCGGCGCCGAGTACGCGCGCGAGCTGTCGCTGCCCGACGCCGACGGCAAGCTGCGCACGCTGGCCGACTTCCGCGGCAAGGTCACGCTGGTGTTCTTCGGCTACACGCAGTGTCCCGACGTGTGCCCGACGACGCTGGCCGAGCTCGCCGCGGTCAAGCAGGCGCTGGGCGCCGACGGCGAGCGCGTGCAGGGCGTGTTCGTCAGCGTCGATCCGGCACGCGACACGCCGCCGGTGCTGAAGGCGTACATGGCGAGCTTCGACCCGAGCTTCGTCGCCCTCACCGGCACGCCCGAGCAGATCAAGCGCACCGCGCAGGGGTTCAAGGTCTTCTACGCGCAGGTGCCGGGCGCTGCCGAGGGCAGCTACACCGTCGACCACACCGCCGGCACCTACGTGTTCGACACGCTGGGCCGGGTGCGGCTGTTCGTGCGCTACGGTGCGCCGGCCGACGAACTCACGCACGACCTGAAGCAGCTGCTGGCCGAAGCGGCCGGCTGAAAACCTGCTGTGGCGGCGCGGGCAGCACCGCTGCACCGCGCGTCCACCGGCGGCTGCCGGCGTTGCCGCCGGCAGCCGCCGGTCGTCAGTGCACTTCGAGCGCCTTGCGCATCTTCTTCAGCGCCGCGACCTCGATCTGGCGGATGCGCTCGGCGCTGACGCCGTACTCGCTGGCCAGCTCGTGCAGCGTCATCCCGCCGCTGCCGTCGTCGTTGACCTCGAGCCAGCGCTGCTCGACGATCCGCCGGCTGCGCGGGTCGAGCACCTCGAGCGCCTGGCTGATCCCGTCGCCGGCCAGCCAGTCGCGCTGGCGCGCCTCGAGCGCGCGCGTCGGCTCGTGCGACTCGTCGGCCAGGTAGGCGATCGGCGCGTAGCTCTCCTCGCCGTCGTCGACCGGCGACTCGAGCGCGACGTCGCCGCCCGACAGGCGGGTCTCCATCTCGAGCACCTCTTCGGGCTTGACCTTGAGCTCGCGCGCGACCTGGTCGACCTGCGCCGGCGTGAAGCCGTGGCGGTGCGCGTCGGCGTCGCTCGGGTCGCTCTGCAGCCGCTGCTTCAGCGAGCGCAGGTTGAAGAACAGCTTGCGCTGCGCCTTGGTGGTCGCGACCTTGACCATCCGCCAGTTGCGCAGGATGTACTCGTGGATCTCGGCCTTGATCCAGTGCAGCGCGTAGCTGACCAGCCGCACGCCCTGGGTCGGGTCGAAGCGCTTGACCGCCTTCATCAGGCCGATGTTGCCTTCCTGGATCAGGTCGCCCTGCGGCAGGCCGTAGCCCAGGTACTGGCGCGACACCGCCACCACCAGCCGCAGGTGCGACAGCACCAGCCGGCCGGCGGCCTCCAGGTCGCCGCTGGCCCGCAGCCGGGTCGCGCAGTCGGCCTCCTCCTGCGCGGTCAGCAGCGGAATGCGGTTGACCGCGGCGATGTAGGCATCCAGGTTGCCTACGCTCGGCACGAGCGACCACGGATCGCGGACGGACAGGGCAGTGGCGGTGGTGTTCATCAGGCTCGGGTGACCTCCATCAGGGTTCGGTTGATTTCGGTTGATGTTAGCACTCTCGGCAGGTGAGTGCCAAACGACTGGAAGCGCGCCGTTCGACCCGCCGTCGCCTCGATGGTTTCGTGCTTGGATAGAGAGCGCACACTAACAACCGTGTCGCCGGCGCCGGGCTTGCGGTCCAGGATGGGCCGGTCGGCGCAACGCTGCGCGCGGGGCTGGCGGCGCCGCAGCCTAGACGTTGAACAGGAAGTTCAGTACGTCGCCATCCTTGACGACGTAGTCCTTGCCCTCGGCGCGCATCTTGCCGGCCTGCTTGGCCCCCTGCTCGCCGCCGCAGGCGATGAAGTCGTCGTAGGCGATCGTCTGGGCGCGGATGAAGCCGCGCTCGAAGTCGGTGTGGATCACCCCGGCGGCGCGCGGCGCGGAGTCGCCGACGTGGATCGTCCACGCGCGCACCTCCTTCACGCCGGCGGTGAAGTAGGTCTGCAGCCCGAGCAGCTTGAAGGCCGCGCGGATCAGCCGGGCGAGCCCGGGCTCGTCCTGCCCCATCTCGTGCAGGAACAGCAGCCGGTCCTCGTCGCCCAGGTCGGCGAGCTCGGCCTCGGTCTTCGCGCAGATCGCCACCACCGGCGCGCGCTGCGCGTCGGCGTACGCGCGCAGGCGGTCCAGCAGCGGGTTGTGCTCGAAGCCGTCCTCGGCGACGTTGGCGACGAACATCGCCGGCTTGGCGGTGATCAGGCACAACGGCCCGAGCACCGCCTGCTCCTCCTTGCTGAACTCCAGGCTGCGCACCGGCCGGCCCTGGTCGAGCGCTGCCTGGCACTTCAGCAGCACGTCGACCACGCGCTGCGCGTCCTTGTCCTGCCCGGCCTTGGCCGCCTTCTGCTGGCGCGCCAGCGCCTTGTCGACGGTAGCCAGGTCGGCCAGGCACAGCTCGGTCTGGATCACCTCGACGTCGGCGACCGGGTCGACACGCCCGGCCACGTGGACCACGTTGTCGTCGGCGAAGCAGCGCACCACGTTGACGATCGCGTCGGTCTCGCGGATGTGGCTGAGGAACTGGTTGCCCAGGCCCTCGCCCTGGCTGGCGCCGGCGACCAGCCCGGCGATGTCGACGAACTCGACGATCGCCGGCACCACCCGCTCGGGCTTGACGATTGCCGCCAGCGCGGCCAGGCGCGGGTCGGGCACCTCGACGATGCCGACGTTGGGCTCGATCGTGCAGAACGGGTAGTTCTCGGCGGCGATGCCGGCCTTGGTCAGGGCGTTGAACAGGGTCGACTTGCCGACGTTGGGCAGGCCGACGATGCCGCACTTCAGGCTCATGGCAACGGCGGGGGTCCGCGGGGACGAAGGCGCGGATTCTATGCGGCGCCTACACTGGCCCCGGCGGCCTGCGGGCAAGGCGCCAGGGAGGCAGCGGCAATGACTGGACGGCAGCAGCTGCAGGCGCGCAGCAAGGACATCGGCGGTCTGGCGGTGCGCCGGTTGCTGCCCGCGGCGCAGCGCCAGGCGGTCGGGCCCTTCCTGTTCCTCGACCACTTCGGCCCGGTCGAGCTGGCCGCCGGCGGCGCGTCCGATGTGCGGCCGCACCCGCACATCGGGCTGGCGACGGTGACCTACCTGCTCGACGGTGCGCTGCTGCACCGCGACTCCACCGGCGCGGTGCAGCGGATCGAGCCGGGAGCGATCAACTGGATGACCGCCGGCCGCGGCATCGTGCACAGTGAGCGCGCGCCCGCGGACCTGCGCGCGCACCCGCGCCGGCTGCACGGCGTGCAGCTGTGGTCGGCGCTGCCCGCAGCCGACGAGCAGGCCGAGCCGCACTTCCAGCACGCTGCGGCCGCGACGCTGCCGCGCATCGAGCTTGGCGGCGCCACCGTCGGCCTGCTGGTCGGCAGCGCGTTCGGTGCGAGCTCGCCGGTGGCGACGCGCTCGCCGACGCTGCTGCTGGATATCGCGCTGCGCGCGGGCGCGCAGCTGCCGCTGCCGCCGGCGCCCGAGCGGGCGGTGTACGGCGTCGACCAGCCGTTCCTGCTCGGTGGCGAGCCGGTCGCGCCGCTGCAGCTGGTGGTGCTGGCCGCCGACGAGGTGGTCGCGCTCGGCGCGCCGGCGCCGGCGCGGGTGCTGCTGCTCGGCGGCGCGCCGCTGGGCCGGCGCCTGATGTGGTGGAACTTCGTCTCCAGCAGCCGCGAGCCGATCGAGCAGGCAAAGGCCGACTGGCGCGCGCAGCGCTTCACGCCGGTGCCGGGCGAGACCGAATTCGTGCCGCTGCCCGACGCGTAGCACGGGCAGCGCGCGCAGGGCGCTGCCTACAATGCCTGATGACCACGACACTGCGCCCGGATGTGTGCGTTCGCGGCAGCGGTGCGGTCGCCGCCTGCCTCGCGCTCGCGCTGTCGCGCCAGGGGCTCGCGGTCGCGCTGCAGGAGGATCCGCCCGCCGATCCCGGCCGGCCCGACGTGCGCGCCTACGCGTTGAACGCGGCGTCGGTGGCGCTGCTGCGCGAGCTCAAGACCTGGGACGCGCTGCCGGCCGACGCGGTGACCGCGGTCTACGAGATGCGGGTGGCCGGCGACGCCGACGGCGCGGCGCTGGACTTCAGCGCCTGGCGCCAGGGGGTCGAGGCGCTGGCCTGGATCGTCGACGCCGCCGAGCTGCAGCGGGTGCTGGGCGCGGCGCTCGGGTTCGCGCCGCACGTGCAGCGCGCGGGCGATGCGCCGGTCGATGCGCCGCTGCTGGCGCTGGCCGAAGGCAAGCACTCGGCCACGCGCGCGCAGCTGGGCGTGGCGATGCCGCTGCAGCCCTACGGCCAGTTGGCGGTGGCCGCGCGGCTGGTGGCCGACGCCGACCACGGCGGCGTCGCGCGCCAGTGGTTCCGCGCGCCCGACGTGCTCGCGCTGCTGCCCCTCGACCGGCCCGAGCCGCGGCGCTCGTACGCGCTGGTGTGGTCGCTGCCGCAGGCGCAGGCGCAGGTGCTGCTCGACGCCGACCCCGCCGCGTTCGAGCAGGCGCTGGCCGAGGCCACCGGCGGCGCTGCCGGCGAACTGCGGCTGGCGGGCGAGCGCGCCGGCTGGCCGCTGCTGTACGCGCGCGCCGAAGCGGTGTGCGGCGCCGGCTGGGTGCTGCTCGGCGACGCCGCGCACGTGGTGCATCCGCTGGCCGGGCATGGGCTGAACCTGGGCCTGGCCGACGTGCGCGCGCTCACCGAGGTGCTGGCCGCGCGCGAGCCCTGGCGCGCGCTCGGCGACGAGCGGCTGCTGCAGCGCTACGCGCGTCGGCGCGCGCTGCCCACGCTGGCGATGGGCCAGCTCACCGACGGGCTGCTGAGCCTGTTCGCGCACCCGAGCCCGATGGTGCGCGAGCTGCGCAACCGCGGCCTCGGGCTGGTGGATTCGTTGCCGCCGCTGAAGCGGCTGTTGGCGTCGTTCGCGATCGACGCCTGAACCTGCAGGAGGGCTCCGCCGATGAACCGCATCCTTCGTCTGGCCGTCGCGGCCGGCCTGCTCGGCGGCCTGATCGCCGCCGCCTCGGCGCAGGAGGCGCAGATCCGCAAGAACCTGGCCGAGCGGCTGCCCAACCTGCCGCCGATCGACGAGGTCAGCAAGACCCCGGTGCCGGGGCTGTACGAGGTGCGCATCGGCAACGAGATCCTGTACAGCGACGAGCAGGGCAACCACATCGTGCAGGGCAGCCTGATCGACACCCGCACCCGCACCGACCTGACCGAGGCGCGCATCGCCAAGCTGACCGCGATCGACTTCGCGACCCTGCCCACCAAGGACGCGATGGTGTTCAAGCAGGGCAGCGGCGCGCGCCGGCTGGCGGTCTTCGTCGACCCGAACTGCGGCTACTGCAAGCGCTTCGAGCGCGAGCTGGTCGCGCTGAAGGACGTGACGATCTACGCGTTCCTGTACCCGATCCTCGGGCCTGACTCGCAGACCAAGTCGCGCGACATCTGGTGCGCGGCCGACCCGGCCAAGACCTGGCGCGCGTGGATGGTCGACGGCGTGGTCCCGCCCAAGGCCGCCGGCACCAAGTGCGACCCGCAGGCGCTGCAGCGCAACCTCGCGCTCGGCCGCAAGCACCGCGTGCAGGGCACGCCGGCGCTGGTGTTCGAAGACGGCACCCGCGTGCCCGGCGCGATCCCGCTCGAGCAGGTCGAAAAGGGGCTGGCCACCGCCGCCGAGCGCAATTGAGCGCCGCGCCGCTGGGTCGCCGGCGACTCTGCAGCCGATGATCGACTACACGCTCGACTTGAGCGCGCGCCGCGCGCACCGCTACCGGGTGACGCTGCAGCTGGCGCGCGCCGCGCTGCCGCTGAAGCTCACGCTGCCGGTGTGGATCCCGGGCAGCTACCTGGTGCGCGAGTTCGCGCGCCACCTCGGTCCGCTCGCCGCCGAGCTCGACGGTGCCGCCTGCCGCGTCGAAGCGCTCGACAAGTGCAGCTGGCGGGTCGAGCAGCCCGAGCGCGGCCCGGCGCGCGGCCGGCTGCGGGTGCACTACGAGGTCTATGCGTTCGATGCGTCGGTGCGCGCGGCCTTCCTCGACGACGCGCGCGGCTTCTTCAACCCGACCAGCCTGTGCCTGCGGGTCGACGGCGGCGACGCGCAGCCGCACCGGCTTCACTTCACGCAACTGCCGCCGGGCTGGACGGTCGCGACCGCGCTGCCCGCCGTCGGCCGGGCGCGCCGCTGGGTCGCCGCCGACTACGACGAGCTGATCGACCATCCGGTGATGCTCAGCAGCGGCTGGCGCGGCGGCTTCGAGCTGCGCGGCGTGCCGCACGAGTTCGTCGTCGACGGCGCCTGGCCCGGCTTCGACGGCGAGCGGCTGCTGGCCGACGCACGCCGTGTCTGCGACGCGGCGTGCGCGCTGTGGCAGGGCGACGCGCCGCCGCCGTTTGCGCGCTACCTGTTCCTGCTGCAGGCGCTGGACGACGGCTACGGCGGGCTCGAGCACCGCTCGAGCTGCGCGCTCGTGACCGCGCGGCGCAACCTGCCGCGGCGCGGCGAGCGCGACGCCGGCGACGGTTACACCGGTCTGCTCGGGCTGATCGCGCACGAGTACTTCCACGCGTGGAACGTCAAGCGGCTGAAGCCGCGCGAGTTCGAGCGCTACGACCTGCAGGCCGAGAACTACACCCGGCTGCTGTGGTTCTTCGAGGGCTTCACCTCGTACTACGACGACCTGCTGCTGCTGCGCGCCGGGCTGATCGACGCGCCGCGCTACCTGCGGCTGCTGGCGCGCACCGTCAACGCGGTGCGCGCGAGCCCAGGCCGGCGGCAGCACAGCGTGGCCGACGCGAGCTTCGACGCCTGGATCCGGCACTACCGGCCCGACGAGAACACCGCCAACGCCACCGTCAGCTACTACGCGAAGGGCAGCCTGGTCGCGCTCGCGCTGGACCTGCGGCTGCGCGCGCGCGGCACCGGCACGCTCGACGAGCTGATGCGCCGGCTGTGGCGCGAGCACGGCGGCGGCATCGACGAGGCCGACATCGAGCGCGCGCTGCACGCGGTGGGCGGGGCGCCGCTGCGCCGCGACCTGCAGGCCTGGGTGCACGGCACCGACGAGCTGCCGCTGCCCGCGCTGCTGGCCGGCGTCGGCGTCGACTGGCGCGAGGAGCCGGCCGACCTGGCCGGCCAGCTCGGCCTGCGGCTGAGCGAGGGGCCGGTCAGCGGCGTGCAGGTCAAGGCGGTGCTGCGCGACGGCGCCGCGCAGGCGTCCGGCGTGTCGGCCGGCGACGAGCTGATCGCGGTCGACGGCTGGCGGCTGCGGCGGCTCGAGGACGCGCGCGCGTGGATCGAGCCGCGCCGACCGCTGCGGCTGCTGCTCGCGCGCGACCAGCGGCTGCTCGAGCTGGAGCTCGCCGCGCCTGGGCCGGGCCTGCAGCCGGTCGCGCTGAGCCTGGCCGATCGGCCAGGGGCGGCCGCGCGGCGGCGGCGCCAGCACTGGCTAGGCGCCTGAGCCCGCGATGCGCGCCGCCGTGCCCCCGCGCGTGCGCCCGCTAGCGTTGCCGGCCGCTGCCGGGTGCAGCGCCGGCTGCGCCGTTGCGGGGAGCCGGCTGCCGCCGCGCGGTCCGCGCGCGCAGCGCAGCGCCGCCGGCCCGCACGGGCGCTGAGCCGCGGGATGGGCCGCGTGGAGGGCCGCGTGGACGGCCGCGTGGCGAGCCGCACCGGTCGCCGCCGCGCCGCGCTGCTCGGCCTGACCGCGGTGGTGCTCGCGCTGCACTGGCTGGCGGCGCTGTTGCTGCCGCTGGCGCGGATCGGCGACGGCGCGGCCGAGCGCACGCCGCAGCGGATCGAGGTCGCCTACGTGCGCACGCTGACGCCGACCGCGCCGCCGCAGGTCGCGCCGGTGGTGGTGCCGGC